>NZ_JBEZKB010000016.1:13975-205919 GCF_040651475.1 Streptomyces sp. NPDC048442 | reverse complement strand
GCCATCGGCTGCGGGCCGTGCGGCTGGCCGCTGCGGGGGCGCGGCGGGAGCTGCGCATGGAGTTTCCGGCGGAGCCGGCCAAGGCCGCCACCTTCCTCTCCCACAAGTGGGGCCGACAGCGCGACCGGGCACCCTCGGCCCTCGTCCTGCGCGCCTCCGTGGGCCATGCCGACCGCGTCGCCGCGATCCACGACGCGATCGGCAGGCTGCCCGGTACGGAGGTGTCCGGCGCGCTCTACGAGGGAGTCGGCATCGCGGCCTGCATCTCCTCGGGCCGCACGGCTGCGGCGCGCCTGCTGGAAGGCTGATCCGCGCGGCCGTCCTGCTGCGCCGGGAGGGTGGCCCCCCGGGGTGCGGGGCCGGGGACCGAGTCCTGGTCAGGGTCCGGGGCCGGTCCGGGACCAGGTGCTGCGGCGGACCACCGGCCGTCCTCGCGCTGCGCTACCAGCCCGCACCGGGACAGTCCGTCCAGGTGCTTGGCGACGGTGCGCGCCGTGAAACCGACCGCCTCGCTGAGGGCCTCCGTCGTGGCGCCCTGAGCCCCGCTGCCCTGCAGACAGGCCAAGGTGCGCTGCGCGTGCCGGCTCAGCCCGTCGGGGGGCGTCCGGTCGGTACCGGCGGACGCCTGGGCGACAACGGCGGCGGGCGTCCGGGCGAGGCCGGTGGACGTCTGCGGGACGTCGGTGGACGCCCGTGCGGCGACAGGCTCGCGGGCGGGCCGGGGCGTGCGCCGGTCAACGGGGGTCACGGGCCGGGGAGTCCGGTTCACCCGACGGTGTTTACGGCCCTTCTGTTTGTCGTTCCTGCTCGTACGGCTCAACACGATCTCCTTCGGTGTACGAACTGTCACTCGATCCAACGAAGCAGTCCGTGAAGGGAGTCGACGGTTGACGCACTTTTCTGAAGACTCACCGGTCCGGTCCAACGGGAAGGGTGTGCCGGGCGACTCTGACGGCCTTTTCCCGCTGCGGGCCGTGACCCGCCGCACGTTCGTACGGGGCGTTCCGCCGCCCACGAAGGCGGAGATACGGGGCGTCCCGCCGCCCACGAAGGCGGAGAACGTACGGAAGCGGCGGCCGTCACTGACCCGGAACGGCGATACCGGCTGCGCGCAGGTTCGCCTCGACCAGCCTGTTCAACCGGGCGATGGACGGAGACAGGTCCTCCCGGTGGTGGTTGACCATTCCGTACCGGGAGGCGGCGTCGGGCCGGTCCTGAAACCCGGCCGGCATCGCCAGCAGCGCGCGGTGGGACAGCAGCTTGTCGGCCAGCGTGGAAGCCAGCTCCTCGATCCGCGGGTCGTCCGGATCCCAGGCCCTCGCATCCCAGCCGCGCTTGGTCAGCTCGACGGACTCGGGATCGTCCAGCGAATGTTCAAGCCGGATCAGGAAGCTGTCGAAGATCTCCGGAACCAGTGCCCGAGCCAGCACCAGAGCTTCCCGCTGACCAGCCACGTAGTCGGGAGCGAAGCCGAGTTCGGCGAGCCGGTCCAGGGCCGCGCAGGCCCGGTCGGGCAGCAGTGCCCGGTCGCCGTGGTCGAGACGGTGCAGCCTGTCGCGGCGTGCGGTCAGGTCTTCGATCCGTTCGGTGAGCCGGTGATGGACGTCGTCCAGGGTGGCGGCGAACGTCTTGGGATCGGCGTCGAGCAGGTCACCGATCTCGGCCAGCGGCACGCCGGCCGCAGCGAGGGTCCGGATCTGGACCAGCCGGAACAGCTCGCCCGACCGGTAGCGGCGGTAGCCGGAACCGTCGCGATGCGGCTCAGCGACCAGGCCGAGCCGGTGATAGTGCCGCACGGTCTTGATCGTGACACCGACGAACGCCGCCGCCTGACCGATCGTGAGCCCGTCTGCCATCGGTCGGCGCACCTCCGGATCGTAGGGCGGCCGCGGTCTCGCGAACCGCGTCGGCCGGGAAGTCCGGACGATCGCAGGAGCGAGGATAGCGCGCACCTGTTCCAGCCCATCGCCCTTGACTGCGAAAGGGGGTTGACCTTGACCTTGGGTCAAGGGTGCAGGCTCCTCACATGGCCGCACAAAGGGCCAGGCAGCCACCGGGGCCGCCGTGTGAACCCACACTGTGAACAGGAGATTCATCATGGAAACAAGCATCAACGGCTTCTCCGACGCAGGGCTGCGACGGCTGCGCGAAGTGCTGGCACGGCATGTCGAGTCCAAGAAGATTCCCGGCCTTGTCGCCCTGGTCAGCCGCGGCGGCCGGACACACGTCGAAGCGATCGGGACGATGCGTCATGACGGTGGCCCGCCGATGCGCCGGGACACGATCTTCCGGATGGCGTCCGCCTCCAAACCGGTCACGATGGCGGCGGCGATGACCCTGCTCGACGAGTGCCAGCTGCGGCTGGACGACCCGGTGGATCAGTGGCTGCCCGAACTCGCCGACCGGCAGGTGCTGAAGCGGCCCGACGGACCGCTGGACGACACCGTGCCGGCGCAGCGGCCGATCACCGTACGGGACCTGCTGACCTCCACGTTCGGGCTCGGGGTGGACTTCGAGTCGATGGCTTCCCCGATCAGGGCCGCGACCTTCGAGCGTCTCGACTACAGCGTGGCGTCCGGGCCGGCTCCGGAGCCGGACGAGTGGATGCGCCGCCTCGGCGAGCTGCCGCTGCAGTACCAGCCCGGAGTGCGGTGGCAGTACGACCTCAGCAACGAGGTGGTCGGTGTGCTCGTCTCCAGGGTCACGGGACAGCCGTTGGAGACGTACCTGCGGACACGCGTCCTCGATCCGCTGGGGATGAAGGACACCGCCTTCCACGTACCCGCCGACAAGATCGACCGACTGCCGCCCCTGTACGGGCCCGACCCGCAGACCGGCGAGTTCGTCGTGTGGGACGAGGCGGCAGGGGGAAGGTCCAGCGTGCCTCCCGCGTTCCAGGGCGCCGGCGGCGGTCTTGTCTCCACCGCCGACGACTACCACGCCTACTTCCAGATGCTGCTGAACCACGGAATGCACGGCAGTGAACGGATCCTGTCCCGGGCCGCCGTCGAGCTGATGACCACCAACCGCCTCTCGCCCGGGCAACTGGCCGCCCGAGAGGCCATGTTCAGCAACGTCGCCCACCTGTCGTCCGGCCAGGGGTCGAGCGGTGGCTGGGGCTTCGGGATGTCGGTGCGCACCTGTCGCGGAGACTACGCGCCCGTCGGCCAGTTCGGCTGGTTCGGCGGTTCCGGCACCACCGCCTACGCAGACAGGACCCACCAGCTCACCGGAGTCCTGCTCACTCAGGTCGGACTCTCCACCCCTGATTCGCCGCGTGCCATGAGCGACTTCTGGACCACGCTCTACCAGGCCATCGACTGACAACGGGCTCGACCGGCGGCGTTGCCGAACTGCCGCCGGGCGCTCCGAACCCTGAGCTTCGTGTCATACCTCGGGCTGACCGGGCCGGGCGCGGGTCATCCGAGCGACTCACCCCGACGTCGTCCCAAGGAGCGAACGCCGCAGTGCCCGGAGCCGGGAGCATGGGAGGCACGTGCTGGGACGAGAACCGGGAAACGGGGTCGTCGCACGGGACAGGTGCTCGCCCTCCGCGCAGCGCCTCTCGATCGGAGGGCATTCACTTCATGCACCGCAGCATTTCCCTGGCGGCACTCGCACTGGCCGGCGTCGGCATCACCGCATGCGGGTCACCGGCCGGCACTTCCATGCAGACCGCGAGCAGTTCGACCTCGGGGCAGGCCTCAGGGCCGGCCTCAGGGCCGGCCTTGGGGAACGGACAGCGGGAGAACGCGGAGCGCTTCGACCGGCAGAAGATCCGCTGGGGCGCGTGCGAAGAGGAGGACATCAACGACGGTGTGGTCTGCGGCCGGCTGACCGTGCCGGTCGACTGGTCCAAGAAGGACTCCAGGACGGTCGGCCTCCAGGTGTACCGCTGGGACACCGCGGACCCGGCCAAGACGAAGGACGGGACCAAGACGAAGGACAAGACCAAAGCGAAGGCCAAGGCCAGGGGGACGATCGTCAACATACCGCCGGGGCCCGGGGATTCCGGCTTCATGGGCTTCGGTGAGCTCCGCAAGAACCTCCCGGACTACGACCTGATCGCTCTCGACCCGCGCGGAATCGGCCGCAGCGGACCGCTCCTCTGCCCCGCCGAGAACGCCCTGAAGGTGCCGCTCGTACCGCCGACCACGAAATCCGGGTTCACCGCACTGAAGGCGAACCAGCGGACCCTGTGGTCGAAGTGCCGCACGCAGCCCGCGGAACTGAAGGATCACCTCGACGCCTTCAGCAACGCCAAGGACCTGGAGACGCTGCGGAGGTCGCTGAACATCCAGAAGATCAACCTGTACGGATTCTCGTACGGAACCCTCACCGCCGAGCGGTATCTCGGTCTCTTCGGCGAGCACGTCAACGGCTCGCTCCTGGAAGGGGTGATGAACCCCGCGCTGCCCCGGCGGGACTTCGTCACCACGGCCGCCGCCGGAAGCCAGGCCGTCTACCAGCGGTTCGCCCAGTGGTGCGGCACCGAATCCGGGTGCGCCCTGCACAGGCAGGACGTGGCCTCGGTCTTCCGGAAGGCACAGCAGCAGGCACGGAGCGGCGCCCTCCCCGGAACGTTCCACGGCAGGCCCTGGTCGGAAGCCACCGTCACGCAGTACCTGGAGACGAGCCTCGGCAACGCCCAATTCGCCGAAGCGGCAAAGGGGTTGAAGGAACTCGCCGAAGGCAGGAACCCTGTGCCGGACGGAGAAGGGCCCGGCGGCGAGGAAGAGGTCCCGGAAGAGGTGCCGTACGCGGACCCGATCGTCTGCTCCAGTTTCGACCTGGCCGTGAAGGGCCCCAAGGACGCCGAAGGGGATCTGGCAGCCGCCAGGAAGGCCGCACCGGTGGTCGGCTACTCGACGAACGCCGGCGCCTACACCTCCCTCTGCGTCGGCAGCCCCGCCCCGGCCCCCGGTTCCGCCGACCCCGTCACCTCCCGCAGCGCGCATCCCACGATGCTGCTCAGCAACTCGCACGATCCGGCGACGCCCAAGGCGTGGGCGGACGCCGTGGCACGCCGACTGGGAACCAAGGCGATCCACACGGTCACCGACCGGGTCGGCCACGGTGGCGCATTCGGCTCCCCGGCCGCCCGCCAGAAAGCGATCGACTACATGGCCCGCGCCAACACCGGCCTGACCGCCGAAGGCCGGCAGGGCTAGCCGGCAGGCCCAGCACGACGATGCCGCACCACGCACAGCGGGGCCGCCGCCGACGTGACCTCTCGTCGGTGGCGACCCCGCTCAGCCATGGACCGGCTCAGGCCCAGCCCCTCCAGCTCAGCCCCTGCGGAACCGCAGCGTCCGCAGTTCGAACGCGCGCAGCCCCACGGCCACCCCGCCGTCCACCGGCTCCGCCTCCGCGCCGTCCAGCGGTCGCTCCAGCAGGTCGGTCGCGACCACGTCCACCGCCGCGAAGCCCGGCGTGAGGACCGTGCGGGCCCGGCCACCGTGCGCCTCGTGGAAGCGGACCACCACGTCGCCGCTGCCGTCGTCGGCCAGCTTGAGGGCAGTCACCACGACCGCGTCGTCGTCGACGGTGACGAGCGGGGCGACCTCGCCCGCACCGGTCAGCGCGCGTTCCGGCAGGTTCACCCGGTAGCCCTCCCGGACCGCGTCGCCGATCGTGGCGCCCGGCACCAGCGAGTGCCGGAAGCGGTGCACGCCCTGGTCGGTCTCCGGGTCGGGGAAGCGCGGGGCGCGCAGCAGCGAGGCGCGCAGCGTCGTCGTCGTACCGCCGTCGCCGTCCGCACCGTCGCGGACGGTGCGTGTCACGTCGTGCCCGTACGTCGAATCGGTGACCAGCGCGACGCCCCAGCCGGGCTCCTCCATGTGCACGAAGCGGTGGTTGCAGGCCTCGAACTTGGCGGCCTCCCACGACGTGTTGGTGTGGGTGGCTCGGTGGAAGTGCCCGAACTGCGTCTCCGACGCGTACCGCTCGGCGTGCACGTCCAGCGGGAACGCCAGCTTCAGGAACTTCTCCGTCTCGTGCCAGTCCACCTCGGTGTCGATGTCCAGGCGGCGCGACCCGGGCCGCAGGCTGAGCACCTGCGTGGCCTTCGAGTCGCCGAAGGTGCGCACGATCCGCACCGCCGCCACGCCCTCCCCCGAAGTCTCGGGGCCGACCTCGTCAGCCTCCGTCAGGTCGGTGACCGTGTTGCGGTAGAAGGCGTCCACGTCCCAGGCGTCCCACATGTTGGGGAAGTCCGGGTGCATCTGGAGCAGGTTCGCGGGCGTGCCCGGCGCGACGGTCTCCCGGCCGGCCTCGATGTCGTACGCGGAGACGACCAGCCCGCGGGGATCGACGACGACCCGCAGCAGCCCGTTGTCGAGTACGAACGAACCGTCCTCGCCGTCGGTGAGGCGCGCACCCTGTGCCCGTACGGCCGTCGCCGCGCCGCCCGCCGGCACCCCGTCGCGGTCGTGCGGCGCCGCGTTGAAGACCAGCGGCGTGCTGCCCTCGCCCGCCAGCGCCCGCTGCGCACCGTCGATGATCGCGGTGAGCTCGGCCGCCACCTTCCGGTAGGTGGCCTCCGCCTCGCGGTGCACCCAGGCGATGGACGAGCCGGGCAGGATGTCGTGGAACTGGTGCAGCAGCACCGTCTTCCAGATCCGGTCCAACTCCTCGTACGGGTAAGGGAATCCGGCTCGTACGGCGGCGGTGGCCGCCCACAGCTCGGCCTCCCGCAGCAGGTGTTCGCTGCGCCGGTTGCCCTGCTTGGTGCCCGCCTGGCTGGTCAGCGTCGCCCGGTGCAGCTCCAGGTACAGCTCACCCACCCACACCGGCGGCTTCGGGTACTCGGCCTGCGCCTTCTCGAAGAACTCGGCGGGCGTGCCCCACTCGACGCGCGCGGAACCCTCCAAGTCCTTCAGCCGCGCCGCCTTGGCGATCATCTCGCGGGTGGTGCCGCCACCGCCGTCGCCCCAGCCGGTCGGCGCGAGCGACACCGAGGCGACGCCCTTGTCCTTGAAGTTCTTCGCCGCGTGGGCGATCTCGCTGCCCTTCATCGAGCAGTTGTAGGTGTCGACGGGCGGGAAGTGCGTGAAGATGCGGGTGCCGTCGATGCCCTCCCACTGGAAGGTGTGGTGCGGGAACTTGTTCACCTGCGACCACGAAATCTTCTGCGTGAGCAGCCACTTGGCGCCCGACGCCTTGATGATCTGCGGCAGCCCGGCCGCGAAGCCGAAGGTGTCCGGCAGCCACGCCTCATCGTTCTCCACCCCGAACTCGTCGAGGAAGAACCGCTTTCCGTGCACGAACTGACGGGCCATCGCCTCCGAGCCCGGCATGTTCGTGTCGGCCTCCACCCACATGCCGCCGGTCGGCACGAACCGGCCGTCCTCGACCGCTGCGACGACCTTCGCCCACACCTCGGGGCGGTGCTCCTTGATCCACGCCCACTGCTGGGCCTGCGACATCGCGAACACGAAGTCCGGCTCGTCCTCCAGGAGCGCCGTCATGTTCGACGTCGTACGCGCCACCTTGCGCACCGTCTCGCGCAGCGGCCACAGCCACGCCGAGTCGATGTGCGCGTGCCCGATCGCGGTGATGCGGTGCGCGGACGGCTCGGCCGGCGTCGACAGCACGCCCTCAAGGCACGAACGGGCGGCGGCAGCACTGCCGTTGACGTCCTGCAGGTTGACGGCGTCCAGGGCCCGGTCCACCGCGCGCAGGATGTCGTAACGGCGGGCGGAGTCCACCGGCAACTCCGCCATCAGCTCGCCCAGCACCTCCAGGTCGATCACCAGCTGCCACACCGTCTCGTCGAAGACGGCGAGGTCCATCCGCTCGATCTTGTACAGCGGGTTGGAGTGGGAGGTCTCGATGTCGCCGAGCTGGGTGGGGAGGAAGGGGTGGTAGTCGAGGAGTACGGGGTTGGAAGCGCCCTCGATGCGCAGCTCGATCTCTTCGCCGCCCTCGACCGGGGCGCCGATGCGCACCCACTGGTTGCGCGGGTTGAGGCCCTTCGCCGGGGTGCCGTCGGGCCGGTAGACCAGGCCTTCGCACTGGAAGCCCGGCATGTTCTCGTCGAACCCGAGGTCCAGGATCGCCTCGACGGACCGCCCCGCCCACTCCTCGGGCACCGTACCGGTCACCGTGAACCAGCTCGTGCCCCACGGCTTGCCCCACATGTCGCCCACCGAGACCGGTTTCGGCGCGGCCGCCAGGCCCTCCTCGACGGGCACCGGCTCGCCGGGTGCGTCCCACACGGCGACCTCCAGGGGCACCGAAACGGGGTAAACGGCAGGACGGATGCGCTCGTCGAGGACGCGCTTGAGCCGGGCCTCGACAAGTCCGCGGTCGTCATGCATGGGGAGGTCTCCTTCGGTGCGGTGGCGATGCTGCTGGTGCTGGTGCTGGTGCTGGTGTTACGAGAATGAGGGGTGGGGCGTGAGGGGAACGTCAGGCGACCTGCTCGACGGTGACCACGTCCGTGATCCCCCGGGCCGCCAGGTGCTCCGCGTCCTGGGCGCGCGAGGCGAGGACCGCGGTGGGGCGCACCCCGTCCGCGGCGAGCCGGAAGAACGCCTCGTAGAAGGCGCCGCCCGGCGCGCACACCGACCGGGCCGGCGTGGTCAGGCTGTCGCCCGCGTCCACCACCAGGGCGGTCGTACGGGGCGCGGGCGCGAAGATGCGGGTCCCGTCGGCGTACTCGCGGGCGTACCGCTCCAGGACCCGCGCCGTGTCCTTCGGCTTCCGGTCGTTGGTGAGCACCCCGAGCCCGTACTCCAGCTCGGGGAAGTCCGCCAGCGCACGCGACACGTCGTGCGAGCACCACCAGGTGACGCCCCACAGCTGCGGGCAGTCGAGCGCGGCCCGCAGCGTCGCGTCGGTGAACTCGGCGGCGTGCTCCGGCGGTACGAGCGGGGCCGGCGCGCCGACCTCCTGGAGCCACACCGGGCGGTGCGGGTCGCGCGCCCAGGCCTGCGACAGCTCGACGAGGTAGGCGGCGTGATGCTCGCTGGGCACCGAGGCCCGGCCGTGCAGCTGGGCGGTGCCGTTGAACACCCAGGAGTGCACCGCCGTCATCGCCCCGTGCCGGGCGGCGTGGTCGGGCGTGAAGGGCATGTCGTCCTGGTACCAGGTGGCGTCGTACTCCGCGTGCAGGTGCGGGCGGCCGGGGGCGCCCTCCTCGCAGGCGGCGAGCATCCGGGTCAGCCAGGCGTCGATCTGGTCGGGGGTGGCCCGGTCCGGGTCGGGGTGCGGGTCGGCGGAGAACTGGTTGACCTCGTTGCCGACGGTCATGCCGATGAAGTTGGGCCGGTCGGACAGGGCCTGGGCGAGCGTCTTCAGGTACTCGGCCTGACCCGAGATGACGTCCGGGTCGGTGAAGAGGTTGCGGCGGTGCCAGGTGCGGGTCCAGGCGGGGAGGAAGTCGAAGCTGGACAGGTGCCCCTGGAGGCCGTCGACATTGACGTCGAGGCCGAACTCGGCCGCCGCGTCGGCCATGTCGAGCAGCTGCTCCACGGCGCGCGGCCTGATCAGGGACCGGTTGGGCTGGAAGTACGGCCACAGCGGGAAGACCCGCACGTGGTCCAGACCGAGCGCGGCGATCGACTCCAGGTCGGCGCGGACGGCGCCGGGATCGTAGTCCAGCCAGTGGTGGAACCAGCCCTGGCTGGGGGTGTAGTTCACGCCGAAGCGGGGTGCGACCATCGAAAGGCTCCAGAAGAGGTACGGGGGCGGGGGCGGGGCATGTGTACGGGCGTTCAGCCGTTGCGGGGACCGGGCTCGGCCTTGAAGAAGGCCAGGCTCGTGCCTCACGGAGGGCCGGGGACCCAGCCCTTGCGGAGGGGCGGGTCCTGCCCTTACGAGGGCCAGGTCCGTCCCTCGCGGAGGGCGGGATCGAGCCCTTGTGGAGGGGGCGGGTTCAGTTTTTGCGGCGGCTGGGGTCAGCCTCCGCGGAGGGCCGGTATCAGCCCTTGTGGAAGGGCCGGGTCCAGCCCGGCAGGGGACTGGGTTCGGTTCTTGCGGAGGGGCGGGTAGAGCCCTGGTGGAGGACGGGATCCAACCCGGCGGAGGGGTCCGGCCCTTGCGGAAGCTGGGGTCGGCCTCCGCCGAGGCACACGGCCGGGTCGTCGCCCAAGCGGGGGTCAGCCTCTGCGGAGGGCCGGGTTCAGCCGGTGCTGAGGCTGCTGAGGCTGGGGCCAGCCTCGGCGAAGGGCGGTACAAACCCCTCACGGAGTGGCCGGGTCCAGCCCGGCAGAAGCCGGTTTCAGCCGCCGGGGGCCGGGCCCGGCCCCTGCGGAGACTGTGTTCGGTCCTTGCCGAGGGCCGGGCTCGGCCCTGGCGGAGACTGGGGTCAGCATCCGCGGAGGGCTGGGTTCAGCCCTTGACCGCGCCTTCGCCGACTCCGCGGAAGAAGAAGCGCTGCAGGCCCGCGAACATCACGATCAGGGGGGCGACGGCGATGATCGTGCCCGCCGCGACCACGCGCTGGTTGTTGGCGAAGGTGCCGTGCAGGAAGTTGAGTCCCACGGTGAGCGTGAAGTTGTCGGAGTCCGACAGGACGATCAGTGGCCACAGGAAGTCGTCCCAGGCGCCCATGAACGCGAAGATCGCGACGACGGCGAGGGTGCCCTTGACCGAGGGCAGCGCGATCCGGGTGAAGCGCTGCCACACGTGGGCGCCGTCGACGATGGCCGCCTCCTCGATCTCGTACGGGATGGCGCGGAAGGCGTTCCGCATGAGCAGCACGTTCATCGCGCCGATGCAGCCGGGCAGGACGACCGACAGGAGGGTGTCGTTGATGTCGAGGGTGCGCATGGTCGCGAACTGGGCGATCATGATCGCTTCCATCGGGACGAGCAGCGCCGCCACGAAGACGAGGGAGGCGATGCCGCGCCCCTTGAAGCGCAGCCGGGCGAGTGCGTAACCGGCCATGGCCGCGCCGACGATGTTGGTCAGGACGTTGGTGACCGCCACCTTCAGCGAGTTCAGGATGTAGTCCCAGACCGGGATGATGTCCGCGACGCCCTGGTAGTTGTCGAACGTCGGGTGCTGGGGCAGCAGTTGCGGCGGCGAGGTGAAGATGTCCTCGGTGGCGCCCTTGAGTGACGTGGACAGCTGCCACAGGAACGGGCCGATCATGACCAGCAGCACCAGGGTCAGTGCCAGGTAGCGGACCACGAGCCGCCAAGTGGGCGTCCTGCGGCCGGAGTTGCGGGCCCGGGGCTGGTATCCGGGGCGGGGGTCGGACTTCCGTGCGGGTGCGGGGGCCGCCGGGGATTCGGTCGTGGTGGTCATCAGTCCTTGTCCTTCCGGTCGGCCCGCAGCACGAACAGCATCAGGATCAGCGTCAGTACGAACAGCGTGATCGAGATCGCGGAGGCGTACCCGGTGCGTCCCTGGAGCCCGGTGCCGACCCGCTGGATCAGCATCACGAGGGTGGTGTCCTGGCCGCCGGGACCGCCGGTGGGGCCGGCGATCATGAAGACCTCGGAGAAGACCTTGAAGGCGGAGACCGAGGACAGTGCGCCCACCAGGACCATGGTCGGCCGGACCGCGGGAACCGTGATGGCGAAGAACCGCCGGATCGCACCCGCCCCGTCCACCTCGGCGGCCTCGTGCAGCTCACGGGGCACGTTGGTCAGCGCCGCCAAGTAAATGATCATGTAGTAGCCGAGGCCCTTCCAGACCGTCAGCAGCATCGAACTCAGCAGCAGCAGCCACTGGTTGGAGAGGAAGGGCACGGGGTCGACGCCCAGCATCTGCAGCACGCCGTTGATGAACCCGCGGTCGTCCAGCATCCACACCCACATCAGGGCGACGACCACGACGGACGCCACCACGGGGGTGTAGAAGGCGGAGCGGAAGAACCCGATGCCCGGCACGTGCTTCTGCACGAGCAGCGCCAGCAGCAGCGGCAGGAAGACCAGCAGGGGCACGACCACGACGACGTACAGCGCGCTGTTGCGCAGCGCCACCCAGAACTGTTCGTCGCTGAACAGGGCCTGGAAGTTGGCCAGTCCGACGAACTTGCCCTCGGTGAGGGTGCGGGCGTCGGTGAAGGACTTCCACACCGTCGCGAGGAACGGATAGAGGTTGAACGCCAGGGTGATCAGCAGGCCGGGCGCCAGGAACAGCCAGGGGCTGAGTGCGCGGTGGGTGCGGTGAGGGCGGTGGGCTCGGGCGGTGCCGGCGGTGCCGGCGGTGCCAGCGGTGCCGAGAGTGCCGGCGGTGCCAGCGGTGCCAGCGGTGCCAGCGGTGCCGAGGGTGCCGGGGGTGCCGGGGGTGCGGCGCCCGCCCTGCCCGTCGCCGCTCCCGGAGGCGCTGCGGCGGGCAGGGCGGGACCCGCCACAGGACACGGAACCGGCCACCGGGGCCGTTTCGGAGGAGGTGCTCACGTGGGCCGCCGTCCCGTCAGTTCTGTGCGAGGAGCTTGTTCATCTGCTCCACCGCGCTGTCCAGTGCGGCCTTCGGGGCGGCCTTGCCCAGGAAGCACTTGGCTATCTCGTTGCGCAGGATGGTCTTCATCTCGTCGCTGAAGAGCACCGGCGTGTAGTTCACCGCGCCGGGCAGCATCTTGGCCGAGGCGACCCGGATCTTGCCGTCCTCGGTGCCGTCCTCCTTCGTCCAGTAGTCCTTCTCCAGCGAACCCTTGGTGGAGGGGAAGACGGCGACCTTCTTGCCGAAGGCCTCCTGGTTCTTCCGGTCGGTGACGAAGTGGGCGAAGGCCACGGCGGTGGCCGCGTTCTTGCTCTGCGAGTTCACCGAGAGGCCCTGCAAGTACATGTTCTGCTTGCCGGTGTTGGTGGGCACCTCGGTGATGCCGAGGTTCTCGTACAGCGACGGGGCGTTCTTCTTGAAGGTTTCCAGGTCGTGGGCGCTGCCCGGGTTCATGGCGATTTCCTGCTGGAGGAACTTCGTGCCCGTCGAGTCGTCCTTCAGGGTCAGCGTCTGCTTGTGCAGCCCGCCCTCGTCGTACAACTTCTTGTACTTGGTGAGGAGTTCGACGCCCTTGGCGCTGTTGAGCGTGAACTTCCTTCCGTCCTTGTCCATCGGCTCGACGCCGTAGCGCCCGAAGTCTTCGATGGTGGGCGGCTGGCCGAGGGTCGCCTTGCCCTTCTTCGCCAACTGTCCGGCCGTGGCGAACAGTTCGTCGAAGGTCTTCGGCGGCTTCTGTGGATCCAGGCCGCCGTCCTTGAACACCTTCTTGTTGTAGAAGAGCGGCCCGCTGTTGAGGTACCAGGGGAAGGAGTACGTGCCGTCCATGCCGGGCATCCCGAAGCCCTGCCAAGCACCCTCCAGGTACTCGGGCTTGAACTTCGACGCGACCTTGTCCTTGTCCAGGTTGAGCAGCATCCCCGCCTTCGCGAGCGGGTAGGCCAGGTCGGGGGAGAGGTTGACGACGTCCGGCAGCGAGCCGGCCGAGGCGTCGGCGCTCAGCTTGTCGGCGTAGTTGTCGGCCGGCTGGTCCACCCAGTCGACCTTGGTGCCGGGGTACTGCTTCTCGAAGTCCTTGATGACGCCTTCGAAGTAACCCTTGAAGTTCGCCCTGAGGTTCCAGGTCTGGAACTTGATGCTGCCCTCTACCTTGCCGTCGGTGGACGAGGCCGTGCCGCTGCCCCCGCCACCGCACGCGGTGACCACGGAGAGACAGAGGACCGTACCGAGACCGACGGCTGCCCGGATCGCGACACTGCGACGAATGGACATGGGTGACTTACTCCTTGCCTGGGTTCTTGCCTGGTGCGAAGAGCTCGGCGTCAGCCTGTAATGCGATTTCCTTTACGTCAACGCTCGATAAACCCGCCGAATTTAAGAAACCGCAGGTCAAGGGAGCTAAAAAGAACTAAATTCTCTAAACCTGGGGCGGTTGTACCGCATAGGGTGAGCATGAAGAGAGGCGTGACGACGACGCCCGGGAGTAACTCGAAGGGATTTCTGCGGACATGGGTGCGCCCAGGGCAATGGAGCCCTCACGCAATGCAAGGGCCGGCCCCCGGGACCCCGGGGCGCCCCCGCCGCCCCGCATACCGACGCTCAAGGAGGTCGCCCGCGAGGCCGGTGTGTCCACCAGCGCGGTGTCCTTCGCCCTCAACAACCGCCCCGGCGTCTCGGCGGCCACCCGCCGCAGGGTCATCGAGGTCGCCGAGCGGCTGGGCCGGGGCACGGGACCCGGCGGCCGCAGCACCACGGCCGAACGCTCCCGGGCGATCGGGATGGTGCTGGCCCGCCCCGCCGGAAGCCTCGGCGTCGAGGCGTTCTTCCTCCAGGTGGTCTCCGGAATCCAGGCCGGACTGGCACCCCACGGCCACGCCCTGGTCTTCCAGATGGTCGACGACATCGACGCCGAGTGCGACCTGTACCGGCGCTGGTGGGCCGAGGGCCGCGTCGACGGGGTGATTGTGGTCGACCCCAGGGTGAGCGACCCGCGCCCCGACGTCCTGTCGGTGCTCGGACTGCCCGCCGTCGTCGTCGGCGCCATGGACACACCGGGCGCCGCACGTCCCGGCTCCGCCAGGTCCGCTCCGATGCCCGTCCTCGGCTCGGGCCGCCGGGCCAGGCTGTCCAACATCTGGGCGGACGACGCCGGCGCGATGGACCTGATCATCCATCACCTCTACGAGCTCGGGCACCGCCGCATCGCGCACATGGCAGGCCCCCCGGGGCTCGCCCACACGGCCCGCCGCATCGCCGCCCTGCGTTCCACCGCCCGGCGCCTCGGGCTCGACCACACGGTCTCCGTGACCACCGACTTCACCGACCGCCAGGGCGCCAAGGCGGCCCGCCGGCTCCTCTCGGGCGCCATGCAGCCCACCGCGCTCATCTGCCACAACGAGGTGATGGCGGTCGCGGCGGCGGGCGTCGCCACCGAACGCGGACTGCGCATCCCGCAGGACGTGTCCGTCGTGTCCTGGGAGGACTCGGCGATCTGCCGCACCTTCCACCCCCGGATCACCTCCCTCTCCCGCGAACCGGGAGCGTTCGGCCTGCGGGCGGCCACCGAGGTGCTGAGCCTCCTCGGGGGCTCGGAACCGCGCTTCCTCCAGGATCCGCTGCCCCGCCTCGAAGCCCGCGAGAGCACGGCGGAGCCACCGGCCCGGAGCCCGCAGCCTCCGGCGGTGCCGCCGCCGCGCACGGCGCCGTGACCCCGTGGTCCGTACGCAGGTGTGTCCAGCAGCCGGAACTGGTGGTCGGTGGAGTCCGCCACGACTGCGCTCTTCAACGCGCCGAACGCGTCCGGCCGACTGCCGTGAGCAGGGCATGCAGCAGGACGGCCGCGAGCGTGCCCGCGACGACTCCGGACCCCAGCACGGTACGGACCCAGGACGGGAAGCCGGTGTAGAGCTGAGGGGCGACGACCGGAAGCAGCCCCACGGCCAGGGCGAGCGCCGCGACCATCGACTGACCCTGCTGGGCGAGGTCGGACCTGGCGAGCATCTGGACGCCCATGACGGCGATGAGCGCGTAGACCACGAGCGCGGAGCCGCCCACCACGGCCGGCGGCACACCCGCGACCAGGCGGGAGACGGGGGACAGCAGGCCCACCGCGACGAGCAGGACACCGGCCGCCGCGGTCACGTACCGGCTGCGCACCCCGGTGAGACGGCTGATGCCGATGTTCTCGGAGCTGGTCACCATCAGGGACGTGCCCCACACTCCGGCGAGCAGCGACATCAGCGCGTCGGCACGGGCGACCCTCGGCACGTCGCGGCCGGGAGCGGCCTCGCGGCCCGAGGTCTCGCTGTTGAGGACGGTCTGGCCGGTGATCTCGGCGAGCGTGGTGAGGCTGAAGATCAGCAGTGGGAGGGCGGCGACGACGTCGAACTGCGGTGTTCCGTAAGGGAAGAGGCGGGGGAGGGCGAAGCCGCTGCCGGCGGCCGGGCCGAAGGTGCCGAGCCCGGTCGTCACCGCGAGGACGGTACCGGCCGTCATCCCGATGAGGACCGCACTCTGCCGCCACACACCGCGCAGCAGCAGGTACGCGGCGAGGGTGACGGCGACCGTCAGCCCGGCGAGCACGACGGACCGAGGCAGCGCTTCCCCGGTCGGACCGGTGATGAGCTGGGCGGCCACGCGCACCATGGCGATGCCGATCAGCAGCACCGTGACGCCCATGACCAGCGGCGGGAAGAGGCGCACGATCCGCGCGTAGAGCGGAAGCACGGCGAGCAGCAGCGCCGCGGCCAGCAGAACCGAACCGGTGGCCACGGCCGGGCCGTGGTCGGCCGCGATCTGCAGGAACAGCGCGGCGGCAGCACCGCCCGGCAGCATCACGAACGGCAGCCGCGCCCCGACCCGCCAGACCCCGAGCGACTGCAGCAGCGACCCGGCACCGGACAGCACGAGAACGGCGCTGAGCAGCGACGCGGTGCGGGAGGGCGAAAGGTGCAGGGCGGCGGAGGTCAGGAAGACGGTGGATATGGGGGCAGCGGCCATTGCCAGTACGTGCTGAAGCGCCAGGGGTATCAGCCGCCGGAGGGGAACCCATTCGTCGGCGGGGGAGGCGGGGCGGGGTGCGGTCGTGGCGGCCGTGGTCACCACGTGTCCTCCAAGCGGGGCAGTTGGCCGGTCGTCGCGGTCACGGTGCGCCCTCCAGTCGGGCCGGGCGGTCGGTGGATGTCACGACTCACCCTCCAGCCACGGAAGTTCGTCAGCCCCGTACCGGTAGGCGCGGAAGACCGCGTTCGGTTCGGCCGGGAACAGGCCGCGGACTTCGGACTCCTCGTAGCCGCCGAAGTACGGCACGACGTATTCCCACACCACCTGTCCCATGGACGTGACCTCGAAGAGCCGTCCTGCGGGGGAGTCGGTGACCAGGGTGTTCCCGTTGGGCAGGCGCTGCGCGGATCCCATGAAGGGGGCGAAGAACGACTCCCTGGCGGGGTCGTGGTACTCCCACACCACCTCCTTGGTGGCCCGGTCGATCTCGATCACCCGTGAGTACGGGACGTCGTGCCCCGGCCGGAAGACGCCGTTGTCGAAGACGAGGAAGTTGCCGTCCGCCAGCTCGGTGGGGTGGTGCTGCTGGGAGACGGTGCCAGGATCGGTGCGCCACAGGACCTCCCCGGTGGCGCGGCTGATGACGACGACGGCCGAGACGCTGCGCAGGCTCGCCAGGATGTTGCCGTCCGCGAGCGGGACGACGGAGTTGATCAGGGGCCAGTGCTCCCGCGCGTAGTCGGGATGCAGGGCGTACTCCTCGCGGTCGAGATGCTCGGAGGCCCGCCAGGACCAGATTTCGGTGCCGTCGGCGTCCACCTGTACGACGGTGTCGGCCCAGACGGTCCCGCCCTTCGCCTCGGAGCCCGCCACGCCTCCCCGTACGCCGTCCGCCTGCGTCCCGGTGAGGGGTTCGACGGCGGTGTAGAGGATCCCGCCGTCGTCCAGGTGGTGGGCGTCGTGGTGCTGCAGGGGATCGCGGTGCTCGCGCAGCGGCGTCCCGTCGGGGGCGTACACGCCGAGGACGCCGCCCCGGTACTTGTGCCACATCGGGAACAGCGCATCCTCACCGGGCAGTACGCCGTTGTGGGCGAGGTTCCCGCCGGGCAGGATCCGCGCGTGCCGGCCGGCCCGGTACGGCAGCTGCCAGGTGTGGACGCTCTCGCCGTGCAGGTCGATCAGGTGCACCGCTCCGCCGCCGGTGAGCGGGGCGAAGAGGGTGAGGCCGTCGAAGGCGAGGTCGGGGTCCAGGGCGATGAGGCCCGTGCCGCGGCGGCGGCGCTGATTCTGGTCGACGGATGAGACGGATGAGACGGAGGGTGCGGAGGGCACAGCAACTCCTTGTCAGAATTTCTTTGACACGGTGGAATGACTTTGAAGGTAGGGGAGTTGTGTGTCAGCGGTGTGACAGGAGTACGAAGCCTCCGGCGACGCTGCGTAAGGTGATCGCCAGAGGTGATGTGACGACCATGGAAGAAACGCACGGGCGCGGACTCGGCGGCGCCGTGCGCCGCCGCCGGCGGGCACTGGACCTGACGCTGGCGGTGCTGGCCGAACGCAGCGGCCTGTCGGTGCCGTTCCTCAGCCAGATAGAGAACGAACGCGCCAGACCCAGCATCCGCTCCCTGCAGCGCATCGCCGACGGGCTGCAGACCACCGCGGTCCAGCTCATGGCGGCCGCCCACGACACGGGGAGCTCTCTGCACGTCGTCCGCGCCCACGACGACGCGGGCCTTGCCGCCGACACCGGGGTACGCCCGCTGGTGCGGGGCAACCGTCAGATGCACGCCCTCGAATTCACCGGGACCCAGCACGCGGACCGCGAATTCCTGCACCAGAACGACGAGTTGATGTACGTGGCGGACGGCACGGCCGAGGTCCACGCCGAGGGCCGCACCCTCGTGCTCGACCGTGGCGACACCCTCTACCTCACGGGCGGCGTGCGCCACCGCTGGCGCGCGACGAGCCCGGACACCCGGGTCCTGCTGGTGGCCGTCTCGGACGGCGGCGACCTCTGACCTCCGCGGCCGGGGGCAGGCGGCCGGGGGTCAGGCGGACACCATGAGTGTGGTGACCGTACTGATCGTCAGCGTCCGCGGGGGCGGGCCCGGCGGGGCGGCCAGGCGGAGGGTCGGGAAGCGGGTGAAGAGGGCGGAGAGGGCCGTACGGAGCTGGAGCCGGGCCAGCGGTGCGCCCAGGCAGAAGTGCGGGCCCCGGCCGAAGGCCAGGTGCGGGCCTTCGGGTCCGGGGAGCCGGAAGGGGCCGTCGTCCCCGCCGCCGCCCCTGTCCCCGCCGCCGCCGCCGTCCCCGTCCCCGCCGCCGCTCTCGCGAGCCGGGTCGCGGTTCGCCGCCGCGTAGCACAGCAGCAGTGCGTCGCCCGCGCGGATCCGCCGCCCGCCCAGCGTCACGTCCGCACGGGGGAAGGCGAACGGCAGCGAGAACACGCTCGCGTCGTGGTTCAGCGCTGCTTCGACGACCTCGTCCCAGGACACCGTCCCGCCGAGGGCACGCTCCAG
Organism: Streptomyces sp. NPDC048442; assembly: GCF_040651475.1. Lineage (NCBI taxonomy): Bacteria > Bacillati > Actinomycetota > Actinomycetes > Kitasatosporales > Streptomycetaceae > Streptomyces > Streptomyces sp. NPDC048442. The sequence continues at coordinate 187,005 of NZ_JBEZKB010000016.1, read as the reverse complement.
CTCGCGCGGATGCTCAAGCAGGGCGCGTACCGTGTTGACGAGGGCGGACACCGTCGTGTCGAAGCCGGCCCCGAGGAAGAGCCAGAGGGTGTCCCTGGCTTCCTGCGGGCTGAGCCTGTCCCCGGCCTCCGCCGCCTCCTTGAGCACGGTGACCAGCCCGCCGTCCGCGCCCGGCGCGATCGGCCGTTCCAGCAGATGGTCGAGGTACGCGCGGATCTCGGCGCTCAGCAGCCGTGACTCCTCCGGGGTCAGGGCCGCCCGGGACAGGGCGCGGAAGACCAGAGAGGTGGCCCGGGGCTGTTCGTCGTCGGGGACGCCGAGCAGCGAACACAGCACGTTCAGGGCGAGCGGCAGGGCGAACTCCGCGCGCAGATCCACCGGTCGGTCCTTCGGGTCGAGGCCGTCGAGCAGCCGCTCCACGGTCCCGGTCACCGTGGGGGCGAGTGCCTTCACCCGGCGCGGCGCGAAGGCTCCGGCCGCCGCCCTGCGCAGCCGGGAGTGGTCCGCGCCGTCGGACGTCAGCATCCACTGCCGGTTGAGGTGGTCGATCATGGGCCAGTCCGCAGGAACCTCCCCGTCGTGCAACGCCCGCCAGTGGGCGGGGGAGCGGGCGAACAGCGGCCGGGTGAGGACCTCTTCCAGTTCCGCGAAACCGACGACGGCCCAGCAGTCCACACCGCCGGGCCACTGCGCCGGTACGACGCTGCCGTGCGCACGCAGGAGGCGCGCCTGCTCCCTGAGGTCCAGGTGGGGATCGAGGGTGACGCGGTCCGGCCCGATGGGGTGCCTCCCGGGAGCGAGGGGGATGTCGCCCTCCATGCTGCCCCTGACCGTGTGTCCGTACGCACGGTCGCCGGCGGGGGTCCGCACCCGGGTGAGCCGTGTCTCACCCGGGTGTCGCGGCTTGTTTGTGCAACAAGTTGCATAGGAAGATCGCGGTGTCCCCCGCCCGTCCCGAAAGGTAGACCCTCATGGCCGAGTCCCTCCTGTTCAACCCGCACACCTACGACCCCCAGGGCTTCGACGCGGAGACCCGCAGGCTGCTGCGCGCCACCGTCGACTGGTTCGAGGCGCGTGGCAAGCGCAGGCTCATCGAGGACTACCGCTCCCGCGCCTGGCTGGCGGACTTCCTCGCGTTCTCCGCCAAGGAAGGGCTGTTCGCCACCTTCCTCACGCCGGCGGATGCGGCCGACGGCAACCCGGACAAGCGGTGGGACACCGCCCGTATCGCCGCGCTCAACGAGATCTTCGGCTTCTACGGACTCGACTACTGGTACGCCTGGCAGGTCACCGTCCTCGGCCTCGGCCCCGTCTGGCAGAGCGACAACGCCGCCGCCCGCACCCGCGCGGCCGAACTCCTCGACCAGGGCGAGGTGTTCGCCTTCGGCCTGTCCGAGAAGGCGCACGGCGCAGACATCTACTCCACCGACATGCTGCTGACGCCCGACGCCGACGGCGGCTTCCGCGCCTCGGGCTCCAAGTACTACATCGGCAACGGCAACGCCGCGGGAATCGTCTCCGTCTTCGGCCGCCGCACCGACGTCGAGGGCCCGGACGGATACGTCTTCTTCGCCGCCGACAGCCGCCACGACGCGTACCACCTCGTCAAGAACGTCGTCGACTCCTCGAAGTACGTCAGCGAGTTCCGCCTGGAGGACTACCCGGTCACCGCCGCCGACGTCCTGCACACCGGCAAGGCCGCCTTCGACGCCGCCCTCAACACCGTCAACGTCGGCAAGTTCAACCTCTGCACCGCCTCCATCGGCATCTGCGAGCACGCGATGTACGAGGCCGTCACCCACGCGCACAACCGCATCCTCTACGGCCGCCCCGTCACCGCGTTCCCGCACGTGCGCCGCGAACTGACCGACGCGTACGTACGCCTCGTCGGCATGAAGCACTTCAGCGACCGCGCCGTCGACTACTTCCGCACCGCAGGCCCCGACGACCGCCGCTACCTCCTCTTCAACCCCATGACGAAGATGAAGGTGACCACCGAGGGCGAGAAGGTCATCGACCTGATGTGGGACGTCATCGCCGCCAAGGGCTTCGAGAAGGACAACTACTTCGCCCAGGCGGCCATCGAGATCCGCGGCCTGCCCAAGCTGGAGGGCACAGTCCACGTCAACCTCGCCCTGATCCTGAAGTTCATGAAGAACCACCTCCTGGACCCGGCGCCGTACGAGCCCGTGCCGACCCGACTCGACGCGGCCGACGACGACTTCCTCTTCCGGCAGGGCCCGGCCCGCGGCCTCGGCGACGTCCGCTTCCACGACTGGCGCCCCGCCTTCGACGCGTACGCGAGCCTGCCGAACGTGGCCCGGCTGCGCGAACAGGCCGACGCCCTCTGCGAGTTCGTCACCACGGCCGCCCCGGACAAGGAGCAGAGCCGCGACCTGGACCTGCTGCTCGCCGTCGGCCAGCTGTTCGCGCTGGTGGTGCACGGGCAGCTGATCCTGGAGCAGGCGAAGCTGACCGGCCTCGACGAGGACGTCCTGGACGAGCTGTTCGCCGTTCTCGTACGGGACTTCTCCGCGCACGCGGTGGAACTGCACGGCAAGGACTCCGCGACCGAGCAGCAGCAGAACTGGGCGCTCTCCGCGATCCGCCGCCCGGCCGTGGACGACGCCCGCTCGGCCAGGGTCTGGGAGCAGGTCGCCGCGCTGTCCGGAACCTACGAGATGGCGCCGTAGCGGTCACCGGCCGAGTGGCGGTCACCGCGTCTGACGTCATTCACGCCGCCACGTCCGCCGCACCGTAGGGCAGGCACCCCCCCGTACGAGGTCGTACGGGGGGTGCTGTGCCGTCGCAGGTCAGTGGCGCCCTGCGAGGGACGCCGCCGCGTTCACGGCGTCGGCGATCGCGCGGGTGTGCGGCGGGCGGACGATGCCGTAGTGCGTGGTGTCGAGCTCCCGGCAGTCTTCCAGCAGGGGCAACTCGGCCTTCCAGGCGACCAGTTGGGCATCGGGGGAGAGGGGCTCAGGGAGGCCGTCCACCGGGAGGCTCGCCAGCCAGAGGCGGGCGGGCGTGCGCGTCAGGCCGGGCAGTACGTGCTGGGCCATGGCCGCGAGATTGGCCCGGCAGCAGCGCGCGAGCCGCTCGGCGTACGCTTGCGCCCCCGCGCTGGGCCCGGATCCCCGGGCGCTTCCCTGGTTGAGCTCGTGCGCGAAGACCGCCTCGATCCCCGCCTCGTCGTACGTACGGAAGCGCGTCCCGGCGTCCGGCGCCGGCGGGTCCAGCAGGTGGAGCCCCGCGGCGGGGCGCCCCGCCGCCTCGGCCTCTGCCGCCATGGCGTGGGCCACCCAGGCGCCGAAGGACCAGCCCGCCAGCTGCCACCGCCACTCGCCGTGCGGGAAACGCGCCTGGAGCGCGTCGTGGTAGCGCCGGGCGCGCTCCGCGAGCGACCAGGCCGCATCCGGGCCCGCCGCGCCGCCGGGTTGCTGCGAAGCCGGGTCGCGAAGGGCGGGATCCGCGATCAGGCACACGGTGAGGCGCGGGTCGAGTGCCGACACCAGGTCGCGGTACGCCTGGATGTCGCCGCCCACGGGATGGACCAGGCACACCAGGTCGGCGCCGGTGCCCTCCTGCCACACCTCCAGCGAGACCTGTTCCTCCTGGGGGGACTCCACCCGCAGATGTGTCAGGAGCTCGTCGAGGCTGACGCGGTGACTGAGGCTGGAGAGTTCGAGGCTCACGCCGTAGTGGTCCTCCACCTTGACGATCAGGTCGATCAGGGTGAGGGAGTCGGCGCCGTAGTCGTACAGGGAGACCGCGGGGTCGAGTTCCTCATCGGTGAGCCCCAGCCACTGGCAGAGCCAGCCGGTGAGGCGGGCGGCCGCGTCGTCGGTGGTGTCGGCGTCGGCGTCGGCATCGTCCCGTACGACAGGCGCATCCTGCACCGGGGTGGCCGGTCCCGCGTAGAAGGCGGGGGCCTGTTCGATGTCCGTGGTGGACACCAGCAGCTGCGGCAGCTGGAGGCGCAGCGCCCGTGCGAACAGCCGCTTCCCCTCCTCGGCGGTCAGGCCGACCGCGAGGTGTGCCTGATGGCGGGCGTCCGCGTGCAGGGCGCGTTCGGCCATGCCGCCCTCGCGCCAGATGTCCCAGTCGAGCGCGATGCGCAACGTGCTCTCGGCCGTACCGGAACTGTGGCGGGCGAAACCGTCGAGCGAGCCGTTCGCAGCGGCGTAGTCGAACTGGCCGATGCCGCCGAACAGCGCCGACATCGACGAGCAGTACACCGCGAAGCCGGGCCTGTGGCGCTCGATCAGCCTCTCGACCAGCAGCGCACCGCGCAGCTTGGCCTCCGTGGTCCACCGCAGCACGGCGGGATCGCGCCGGGTGAGCAGCCCACCGCCCGCCATGCCCAGGGCGTGCACCACGCCGTCGATCCGCCCGGTGCGCCGGCCGAGCAGCTCCAGGACCTCTCCGGGGGCGGCCACGGCCAGATCGGCCTCGACCAGCTCCACGCGGTCGGCCCACGGCGCCAGCTCTTCCGGGAGGAGGGGCTGCCGGGAGACCAGAACGACACGGCAGGCGGACTCCGCGAGCAGCCAGGCGGCGATGGCCCGGCCGATGCCGCCCGTACCACCGAGCAGGACGTACGTCGCAGGATCGCCCGGAACCGAGGACGGTACGACGGACGGCGTGGAGGGGTCGGGCACGGGGACCGGCGACAGCGCCTGATGCCACCAGTACCCCTGCCGGAGCGCGAGGCGGCGGTGCGGTCCCGCCGCTCCGGTCTTGCCGCCGTCCGCGTCCGCCGCGGCGAGCAGGCCCGCCAGCGCCGGGGACCAGTCGGCCGTCTCGTCACTGGGCAGGTCCAGCCACCGCCCGTCGACGGCGCATTCCTGCGGCGCCACCTCTGCCGCACCCGCCAGCAGGCCCAACTCCGGTCGCTGTACGGGACCTTCGACGGGCTGGGCACCGTACGACAACCACCAGGGGCGCAGCCCCACCGGGTGCGACAGCTCGGCCGCGGCGCGCAGCAGCGCGGCCGGAGTGTCCAGGCAGGCCCACCGGGCAAGGTCGAGCGAGTCCTCGCCGACCGGCCCCCGGACCGCGAGCGGCAGGGCGTGCAGCCAGTCGACGCTGCTCCCGGCACCTGCGGTCACCGCTTCGAGCAGCTGACGCAGCGAGCCGGGGTCGGCAGGGTCCACTTCGTACACGTCGTCGGCGAGCCGGGCGAAAGTGTCGGCGGCGACCGCCGCCACCACCCGGTCGTACACCGCCTCGAAGGGCCGCAGCGCCTCGGGCGGCAACGGCTCGGCCGTCATCATCACCAACAGGCCACGTCTGTCCGTCACTTGGCGGGCGGCGGCCCGCCTCAGACGCACCCAGTGCGGCTGGTGCAGCCAGCCGGCCTCGTCGATCCGCTCCGGCCACCCGCTGCCCGGCGTCGGGGCACCCGGAGCCGTGTCTCCCGGCGCGGTGGCGCGCTCGAAGTCGTAGCGGGTGAGCGCGAAGGCGGGCGGCGGGAAGTCCCAGGGGGCCTGCGCCGGTCCTGCGGCCCAGTGGACGGTACGGGCGGCCAGCCAGGCCTCGACCAGAACGGCGGGTGAGTGCTCCTCCGCACGCAGACCCGCGGCTGTGCCTTCCCCGGAATCCGAAGCCGGGCCGGGCACGGTCGTCTCCGTCGGCTGTGTTTCGCCGTCCGCGACCGTCCGCAGCCAGGCCAGTGCCTCCGTCACGTCGGCGCACACGGCCCCCGTACGCCAGCGGCGCAGCGGGCGTCCGGCCTGGAGGTGACGCAGCACCTCGTCGTACGTCTCGGGCCGTGCCCGGAGGTGGGCGGCGATGCGCGCGGCATCGGCGCGCAGCGCCTGGGTACTGCTGCTGGAGAGCAGCAGGCAGAGCGGCGCCCCCGAGGCTGACGTTCGGACGGTCTCCGTACCGTCGCCGTCCGCTTCGAGCACCACGTGGGCATTGGTGCCACCGATGCCGAAGCTGCTCACCGCCGCCACCCTCGGCCGTCCGGCGGGCCAGGGCGCTGCCTCGGTCGGGATGTAGAACGGAGCCGTGTCCGACCCGATCTGCGGGTTGAGCCTGCGGAAGTCGACCTGCGGCGGGATCACCCCGTGGTGGACCGCCAGCGCGGCCCGCACCAGCCCGACGACGCCCGCCGCCGCACCCAGATGCCCGATCTGGCTCTTCACCGAGGCGAGCGCGCACCGGTTGCTCTCCGACAGCCCGAAGGCCTGCCGCAGTGCGCCGACCTCGACGGGGTCGCCCAGCGGTGTGCCGGTGCCGTGCGCCTCGACGTACCCCAGATCTGCGCTCGTACGGCCGCTGCGGCGCAGCGCGGCGCGGATCACCTCGCGCTGTCCTGGCAGCGAAGGCGCGCTGTAACTGAGCTTGCCGGCACCGTCGTTGTTGAGGGCCGAGCCGGTGAGGACCGCGTACACGGTGTCACCGTCGCGCCGGGCAAGGCGCAGAGGCTTGAGCACCACCACGCCCACACCGCTCCCGCCGACCGTGCCGCTCGCGTCGTCGCTGAAGCCGCGGCAGTGCCCGTCCGCGGAGAAGATGTGCTGCGGGCGGTACGCGTAACCGCCGGTCAGCAGCGTGTCGACGAGCACCCCGCCCGCCAGCATCACGTCGGCGTCGCCCTGCCGCAGCAGCCCCGCCGCCACGTGGACCGCCACCAGCGAACTGGCGCAGGCCGCCTGCACGGTGAACGCAGGCCCCGACAGGTCGAGGTGGTAGGCGACCTTGGTGGTGAGGAAGTCCTTGTCGTGGTGGAGCGCCAGCTGGAAACCGTCCGGCAGCCGCTCGGGGTCCGCCTCGCGCAGCATGGACTGGAAGTACGTGTTCTCGCCGCAGCCCGCGACGAGCCCGACCCGGGGGGCTCCCGCGCGCTGTTCACCGGCCTGCGCGAGCCCGGCGTGGGCCATCGCCTGTACGCAGCTCATCAGGAGGTGGCGCTGCTGGGGGTCCATCAGCCGGGCTTCCTGCCGGCTGATGCCGAAGTGCTCCGGGTCGAAGGACAGCAGCTCCGACATCTGGCTGCGCGCTCCGACGAGGCCCTCGGCGGCCTCGAAGTGCTCGATGCCGCGGCTTCCGGTGCGTATCAACTCCCAGAAGGCGGCCAGGTCGTCGGCGCCGGGAACGCGTACGGCCATGCCGACGACGGCGATCGGCTCCGAAGATGAGAGTGGTGAGTCGTCAACTACCGTGGTGGGACTGGGTTGTTGACCGTCGAGAAAGGCCGCGAGGCGGCGGATCGTGACGTGTTCGAAGAGGTCCGGGATCGAGAAGTGCAGGTCCGGTTCGGCGGTGCAGCGCAGATGGAAGCGCATCAGGCCGAGGCTGGAGGCACCCGCGTCGAAGAAGCGCTCGTCCGGCCGGACGGGCAGGCCGAGCACCTCCTCGAACAGCTCCGTGAGCCGCATCTCGCGCGGCGACAGCGGCGGAATCGGCGAGAGTGGCGACATCGGCGACAGGTCGGGTCGATCGGGCACGGCCCCCGGACGCAGCTCCTCACCGGGTGCGGCGAGCGCCGCGCGCCGGTCCAGCTTGCCGCTCGGGGTGAGGGGCAGGCGTTCCAGGATCCGGAAGCGGTCGATGCGTACGTACGAGGGGAGCAGTGGCGTCAGATGCCGGACCAGCTCCTCGTGGCCGGGGGCCGTGGCGGTGTCGCGCACCTGCAGGCACGCGACCAGCCGTACGCCTCCTGTGTGGCCGTCGTCCCGTACGACCACCGCATTGACGACGTCCGGGTGCTGCAGGAGCGCCGCCTCGATCTGGCCCAGTTCGAGACGGTGGCCGCTCAGCTTGATCTGCTGGTCGTCCCGCCCCCGGTAGTGCAGCAGGCCTTCGTGGTCGAAGTGCGCGAGGTCGCCGCTGCGGTAGAAGGTGCCGAGTCCCGGCAGTTCGACGAAGCGTTCCTCGTTGAGGCGGTTGTCGCCCGTGTAGCAGGGGGCGGCCATGGGGCCGCCGATGAGCAGGCGGCCGCTGCGGCCGGGCGGCACCGGCTGGTCGGCGGCGTCGACCACCCGCAGCCAGGCGCCCGCCACCGGTGTGCCGATGGCCGGGCGCTGCGGCCAGCCGGCCGGGTCGCCCTCCAGGCACAGACCGCTGACCACATGGGTTTCGGTCGGCCCGTAGTGGTTGAACAGGCGGGCGCCGGGCAGCCCCGCGAACCACCGCCTGATCGCGTCCGTGCACAGCAACTGCTCGCCCGCGGTGACGACTTCGCGCAGCCGCGAGGGGTAGCGGCCGAGCCGGACACCGTGCTCCGCGAGGAGCTGGAGCGCCACGTACGGCAGATAAATGCGCTCGGCACCCGCCGCTTCGAGCTGGTCGAGCAGCGCCGGTGCGTCCTGCCGCCACTGCGGGCGCACCAGGTGCAGCCGGCCGCCGCCGCACAGGGTGCTGAAGATCTCCTGGAAGGAGACGTCGAAGGAGAGCATGGAGAACTGCTGGGTGACGGCGGGCCCGGCCGGGCCGCCCGCCTCCTGCTGCCACTGCAGCAGATTGCACAGGGTGCGGTCGGGCACCTGCACCCCCTTCGGGACGCCGGTGGAGCCCGAGGTGAACAGCGTGTACAGCGGCCGCTGCCCGTCGTGGGCCACGTACGGCACCCGGGAGGCGGCCGACGGCGGACGCGGTGCGAGCACGACCGGGTGGCGCGGCAGCGAGTCCGGCGCGATCCCGTCCAGTACGTCCGTACCCCCGCTGCCGTCCGGGTCCGGCGGCACCAGCACGCAGAGCGGTTCCAGCTGGGCGAGGATCTGCCGCAGCAGCGCCGGAGGATACGAGGGGTCGAGCGGGACGGCGGTCACATTGAGCCGGGCCAGCGCGAGCAGCGCCACCACGTGCGTGTCCGACGGTGAGAAGTAGAGCGCCACGCAGCGCGGGCTCGCATCCCCTTCCGGAAGTTCAGGAAGCGGGTACGCGCGACTCAGCTCGCCCGCCAACTCGCCTGCGTAGGCGTCGAGTTCGGAGTAGGTGAAGGTCCGCTCGGCAGTCACCAGCGCAGGTGCGTCGGGCGTACGGCGGACCTGCCGGTCGAAGCCCTCGGCGGCGGTGGTGAACACCGGCTGTACCGGCGCCGCGCGGCCGGGATCGGGCAGCTGCTGCCGGTACGGCGCGACCAGTTCGACAAGGGAGGGGGCGGGGTCGGCAGCGTCTGCCGTGAGACGGTCGAGTCCTTCCCGGTACAGCTCGGCCATCGCCGCCACCTCCGTGGCGTCGAAGTAGCGGGCGTCGTACTCCCACAGACAGTCGAGCGCGGCCTCGGACTCACTCTCCACAGGGGTGGCGCGCTCGACCACCGACAGTGTCAACGGGCACTTCGCGGCGGCCGGTTCGGGCCAGCGCGGACGCACCTGGCAGCCGGGGATCGCGAGTGCGCCGAAGTCGGTGTTCTCCAGTACGAAGAGGAAGTCGAAGGGGGCCTCCCCCGACCCGCCCCCGCCGTCGGCCGACGCATCGCTCAGCGCGTCGGCCAGTGTCACGTCCTGGCGGTCGAGGACCGCCCGTGACATGTCGCCGAGCCGCCGCAGCAGCGGACGAAGCCGCTCGTGCACCGCCAACTCGCAAGGCAGCAGCACCGTGTTGGCGAACATGCCGACCCCGGACTCGAACTCCTGCACCGGCCGGTTGGCCACCGGAGCCGCGACCCTGAGCCGGGTGCGTCCGGTGACCCCGTACAGACTCCAGGCGTACACGCCCAGAAGCACCTGGAACCGGGTCAGGCCGAGCTCGCCGCAGAGCCGGTCGAGTGCGGTGCGACGGCCCGCGTCGAGCGTGGTGTGCAGCAGTCGGCCGGTGTCGCCGTCCAGTGCCCGGACCGGCTCCAGCGGGTCGCCCTGGTCGTCCCGGCCCGCATCCTCAGACCTCGCATCCTCCAACCCCGCGTAAACAGCGCGCAGTTCGGTGCGCTGGGCGCGATAGGCGTCGCGGGTGAACCACTCGGTCTGCCAGAGGGCGTAGTCGAGCGGCGTCGGGGCGGCCGTGGTGGCCGGCCCCTGCGGCCGTTCGCCCCGTACGACGGCGTAAGCGTGCGACAGGTCGCCGAACAGGACGTTGAGCGACCAGCCGTCGACCGCGATGTGGTGCAGGGAGAGCAGCAGCTCACCGCCGCCGGGGCCGGGCAGCCAGCAGGCCCTGAGCAGTTCGCCCTGGTTCAAGTCGAAGGCGGCGTCGAAGAGTTGGGCGGTGAAGGCGGTCCGGCCCGCTTCGTCGCGGACGGCCGCCGGGTCGGGCTCGACCCACGGGTCGTACGGTTCGCCCACCACCTGGCTCAGCCCGCCGGGGCCTGCCTCGAAAGCGGTGCGCAGGGCCGGGTGCCGGACCACGAGGCCCCGCAGTGCTTCCCGCAGCGCGGACACGTCGACCTCGCCGTCCACCCGGAAGACGAGCGGCACGTGGTACGCCCGGGAGGCGGGATCCCGCTGCTGGAGGAGCCAGAGCCGCTGCTGTTCGGAGGTGGCGGGGGCGGACCGCGCCCCGGCCGGGGCGGCGGGATCGGGGTAGGGGGAAACGTTGTCTTCGCGGTCCTGGGTGCGGCCCGCGTCGATCGCGGCGGCCAGCTCGGCGAAGTCCACCCGCAGTACGAGGGCCTGGGGCAGTTCGACCCCCCAGCGCCGGCGCACTTCGAAGCGCAACCGCAGGGCCTTGAGCGAGTCGCCGCCGACGGCTATCCAGCGGTCGCTGCCACGGAGACCGCCAACTCCCGTGATGTCGCTGGCGAGTTGGAGCACCTCGCGCTGGAGACTCGTGGACTCCGCTCCGTCACCCGGCTCGGGGCGGTCCGCCCCGGCCCGCCGCCAGGGCGCGCCTGCGTCGCGCAGCAGCGCCTCCCTGTCGACCTTGCCGTTGGAGTTGAGCGGCAGCTCCTCCACCAGATACGTCCGGTGCGGACGCATGTACGCGGGCAGACCGGCGGCCAGGTGCTCCTCGAACGCGTCGTAGGACAGGTCGGCGCCCAGCACCAGATGGGCCAGCAGCTCGTTGACGCCGTGCGCGTCGCGTTGGGTGCACACATACGCCTGGCGCACCGCCGGATGGGCGGTCAGCGCCCGCTCCAGCTCGCCCGGCTCGATGCGGTAACCGCGCACCTTCACCTGCCGGTCGGCACGCTCGACGTACGTGTAGCGGCCCTCGGCGTCGCGGCGCACCAGGTCGCCGGTGCGGTAGTGCCGGTGCGCGCCGCCGTCGTACCAGGGCAGGGTGACGAAGCGGCGCTCGGTCTCCTCGGGGAGGTTGCGGTAGCCCGCCGCCAACGCGTCGCCGGACAGAAGGAGTTCGGCCACTTCACCGGGCTCGGCCACCCGGCTGCCGTCGACCACCGGCAGTGCTCCGGTGCCCGGCAGGGCGCGGCCGATCGGCACCACGTCGCCGTCGAAGTCCCGGGGGATCGGGTGGAGAAGGGCGAAGGTGGTGGCCTCGGTGGGGCCGTAGACGTTGTGCAGTCGGGTGCCGGAGGTGCTGTTGTGCCGGTACCAGCGGGTGATCAGGCGCGCGTTGAGCTGCTCGCCGCCCACGAGTACCTGGCCGATGCCGGAGAAGCAGTGCGGCACCTTGTCGACCACCGCGTTGAACAGCGCCACCGTCATGAACAGGACGTCGATGCGCAGCCGTTCGAGCTCTGCGGCCAGCAACTCGGGCGTCTGTACGGTCTCGTCGTCGAGAATCACGCAGCAGCCGCCGGTCAGCAGCGGGGCCCAGACCTCGAAACTGAGCGCGTCGAAGGCGGGGTTGGACATGCAGGAGAAGCGGGCGCCCTCGGCCAGGTCGAGATACCCGGGCCCGGCGAGGCGCAGGATCCCGGCGTCGAGCACCTCGACGCCCTTGGGGCGGCCGGTGGATCCCGAGGTGTAGAAGAGGAAGGAGGGAGTCGCGGCGTCCGGGGCCGGGTGGTCCTGGCGGTCGGGATCTACTGCGGAGTCGCACTCGGGATCCGCTGGGGAGTCGAACTCGGGTTCCGCTGCGGAGTCGAGCAGTGACTCCACGCTCAACCGGCTGACACCGGGCGGCAGTTCATCGGCGTCGCCCGCGCCTTGCGCCCCGTACACCACCAGCACACTGGCCGAGTCGGTCAGGATGTGGCGGCGGCGCTCCGGCGGGCTCTGGGCGTCCAGCGGTACGACCACCGCGCCCAGGCGCAGCGCCCCGAGCATGACGCAGACCAGTTGCCACGAACGCGGCAGACAGAGCGCGACCGCCTGGCCCGGACGTACGCCGTGTGCGCGCAGTGCGTCGGCGGCCGACGCGCTGGCGGCCTCCAGCTCCGCGTAGTCGAGGCGGCGCGTGCCGTCCACGAGCGCGGGCGCCGAGGGGTGGCTGCGGGCGCGGGCGAGCACGGTCGCGGCGAGGCCGGGGCCGGGGCGGAGGTCGTGGGGAGTGGTGTCGTTCATGCCTGGTCCGCCTGCTTCGCGTCTGTCTGCGCTGTGTCTGTCGGTGCTGTGTCTGCCTGTGCCGCGTCTGTCGGTGCCGCGTCTGTCTGTGCTGTGTCTGTCTGCTCGCCGCAGTGGGCCAGCTCGGTCTCGATCGTCGCCGCCACCCGCAGAATCTCCGCGGACTCCAGCATGTCCCAGTGGCCACAACTCACCGGCTCCACAAGGAAGTTGCCTTCGGCTCCTCCGGTACGGCGCCGCCAGAAGTCGCGGACCTCCCGCAGTTCTTCCTGGGTCGCGCCCTCGACCGCCTGCATCAGGACGGTCCTGGCCGTCGTATCCGACGCCTCGTGGTCGACCGTGGTGAGCCGGTTGTGGTTGTAGAGGTGGAAGTACTGCTCGATCTGCTGGTCGTCGATGCCCGGATACATGCCGTTGAACTTGATGAGCTTGTCCCGGAACTCCGCGAGCTCCACCGGCACGACCGCCGCCCGCGCCTGCGGGTCGTCGGTGCCCGGGGTGTCGAGCAGCACCACGCTCAGCGACCCGTGGCCCGCCGCGGCGAGGCGGCGGCCCATCTCGTGGGCCACCAGACCGCCGTACGAGAGCCCGGTGAGTACCAGCGGCCCGCCCGAGGCGAGCAGCGGCTCGATCAGCGCCAGATAGGACTCGGCCATGGCGTCGACCGTGGGCAGGAAGGATTCGCCGGGGTTGACGCCCGGCGACTGGATGCCGTGGATGCCGAGGGCGTCGGGCAGTGCCTTGGCCAGCGACAGATAGCAGAAGGCGGTGCCGCCTGCCGGGTGGACGCAGACCACATGGGCGCGGCCGTCGCCCGGCCGGAAGGTGAGGAGGTTGCTCGGCGGCGCACCGTCCGCGCCCCGGCGCAGTCGCCCGCCCAGCTCCTCGATGGTCGGATGCAGCAGGAGGTCGCGCAGCGGCAGCGACTGGCCGAACTCCTCGCGGATCGCGTGGGCCAGCTTGATGGCGGAGATCGAGGTACCGCCGATGTCGAAGAAGCTGTCACGGATGCCGATGTCCGGGTGCAGCAGCAGCCGTTGCCATATCTGATAGAGCGTCAGCTCGATGTGGTCGCGCGGACTGGCCTGGTTGACCTGGGCCGGGCGGGCGGCCCGGGAGAGCTCCAGGACGGCGGTGCGGTCGAGCTTGCCGTTGGGCGTCTGCGGCAGGCGGGGCAGCTCGACGTAGAAGGCCGGGATCATGTGGCTCGGCAGGCGCCGGGCGAGTGCGGCCTTCCACTCGGCGGCCGTGCGCGGCTCGGCGGCCGTGCGCGGCTCTGTGGTCGTGCGCGGCTCTGCGTCCGTACTCGGCTCGGCGTTCGTACGCGGCTCGGCGGCGGAGTCCGCCGTACCGGCGACGGCGTCCGCCGCCCCCGTACCGTCCGCCGCCCCCGTGCCGATCGCCGCCACCAGGTACGGCTCGCCGCTCGCGTCCAGGTCGGTGAGGACCGCCGCCTCGACCACTCCGGGCTCGTCGAGCAGCGTGGCCTCGATCTCGCCGGGCTCCACCCGGAACCCGCGCAGCTTGATCTGGTGGTCCCGGCGTCCCACGTACAGCAGCTGGCCCTCGGGCAGCCAGCGGACCAGGTCCCCGCTGCGGTACATGCGCGCACCGGGCACGAAGGGGTCGGGCACGAACCGCTCGGCGGTGAGTTCCGGGCTGTTCAGATAGCCGCGCGCCAGCCCTGCGCCGCCGATGTACAGCTCGCCGATCACGCCGATCGGCACCGGCTCGCGCCGCTCGTCCAGTACGTACGTACGCATGTGGGCCACCGGCCTGCCGATCGGGGCCTGGCGGGCGAGCGGGCGAGGGCCCAGATAGGCGGTGCAGTACAGCGCGGTTTCGGTGGGCCCGTAGCCGTTGAGGACGCGCAGACCGGGCAGTGCCTGCTCCATCCGGTGCAGGCTGTCCTCGGGCAGCGGCTGCAACCCGGTGCGTACACAGCGCAGTGCGAGCCCGTCGAGCCGCTGCTCCGGCGCCTCGCAGATCCACTTGACGAAGGCGGGCGGCAGCAGCACGTCCACGACGCGGTGCTCGGCCAGCCAGTCCACCAGCGCTTCGGGGTCCTCGCGGACGCCCTGCGGCACCAGGTGCAGGACGCCGCCGGTGGTCAGGGGCAGCAGGAACTCCTGCACCGAGGCGTCGAAGGAGAAGGAGGGCCACATCGCCGACGGCAGTCCTGGCGTCGCACCGAACTCGTCCAGCCAGTAGTCGAGGAGGTTGAGGATGCCGCGGTGCGTGGCGGCCACCCCCTTCGGGCGGCCGGTCGAACCCGAGGTGTAGATCACGTAGGCCAGGTCGTCCGGGCGGACGGTGACGCCGGGCGCGCCGGGCCCACCTTCGCGAGAAGAAGCCTCAACCTCAACCTCAACCTCAGCTTTAGCTTTAGCTTCGGCCTCGGCTTCAGCTTCAGTTTCGGCCTCGGTCAACGACAGCCACCCGTCCGCCGCGGTGGCCGCATTGCTCAGCACCAGCACCGCACCGGAGTCCGCCACCATGTCCGCCAGCCGCTCGACGGGCAGCGCCGGGTCCATCGGCAGGTACGCGCCGCCGGCCTTGAGCACCCCGAGGATGCCCACCACCATGTCCACGGAGAGTTCCGTGTGCAGCCCGACCACCTGATCGGTGCCCACCCCCCGGGCGATCAGCGCGTGCGCCAGCCGGCCCGCGCGCCGGTCCAGGGCGGCGTAGTCGAGCCGTTCGCCCTGGAAGACCACGGCGGTCTGCCCGGGGCGTTCCCGTACCTGGGTCTCGAAGCGCTCGACCAGACCTGCCCCGGTCGTCGCCGGGACGCGGGTGTTGTTGAAGTCCACCAGCAGCTGCCTGCGCTCCTGCTCGTCGAGGAGCGTCAGCTCGGCGACGGGCAGGTCGGGGCGGGCGGTCATCTGCTCCAGGACGCGGCGCAGATGTCCTGCGTACCGTTGCGCGGTCGCCTCGTCGAACAGTGCGACGGCGAAGTCGAGGGTGCCGCTGATGCATCCCTCCGCCTCACCCAGAGCCAGGGCCAGGTCGAACTTCGCCGATGCGTAAGGTGATTGACGTGGTGTCACTTCGACGCCGGGCAGCTCCCAGGCCCCCTCCTGGCCCCCGCCGTCCTGCCAGGCGAACGTCACCTGGAACAGCGGCGTACGGCCCAGGCTCCGCGGCGGCCTGACCAGATCGACGACCTGCTCGAACGGCAGCTCCGCGTGCTGCAGCGCGGCCAGTGTCACCCCGCGCACGCGCCCCACCAGTTCGTCCGCCGTCGGGTCCCCCGAGAGGTCCGTCCGCAGTGCCAGCGTGTTGAAGAAGGAGCCGATCAGGCCCTCCAGCTCGGCACTCGGGCGGTTGGCGGTCGGCATGCCGATCACCACGTCCTGCTGGCCCGAGAGGCGCGACAGCACCAGGACCCAGCCCGCGAGGACGGCCGTGAAGACGGTGCATTCGTTGCGCCGGGCGAACTCCTTGAGCGCGGCGGTCAGCTCCTCGCCGAAGCGCACGGTGACCTGCCCGCCGTGGAAGTCCTGCTCGGCCGGCCGGGGCCGGTCGGTGGGCAGCTCCAGAAGTACGGGCGCGTCGGCGAGGGTCTGCTGCCAGTAGGCACCCTGCCGGACCGCCGCGTCGCCGGCCAGCCACTCCTGCTGCCGGGCGGCGTACTCGGCGTACTGGACGGGCAGCGGGTCCGCCATACCGGCGGACAGTGGGTCTTCCACACCGGCGGGCAGCGGGTCGCCCACGCCGCCTCCGGAACCTCCGAAGGCGGCGTACAGAGCGCCGATCTCACGCCGCAGAACACCCGCCGACCAGTCGTCCGCCGCAATCTGATGCAGCGTCAGAAGCAGTACGTGCCGGCCCGCGTCCAACGCCACCAGACAGCCCCGCAGCGGGTGCTCCGCCGCCAGGTCGAACGGCGCGGCGGCCAACTCCCGCTGTATGTCCGCGAGCTGATCCTCGGCGCGGGGCTGCCCGCACAGGTCCCGTACGGCGAGCGGGAAGCCCGCACCCGGCGGGTCGATCCGCTGGACGGGCGAGCCGGCCACGGCGACCAGCCGGGTGCGCAGCACCTCGTGCCGGGCGACGAGCGCGTCCAGCGCCCGGCCCAGGGCCGGGCGGTCGAGCGCGCCCCGCAGCTCCACGGCCAGGGGTGTGTGGTACGCCTCGCCGGCCCCCTGCATCTGCGCCAGGAACCACAGTCTCTGCTGAACGGAGGACGGCGGTGCGGTCGACCCGGCTGTGGACCCAGCCGTGGACACACGAGAGGAACGACGGGGCTTCTGGTTCGCGGTCAAGGCCAACTCTTCCACTCTGGGGGAGCTGCCGGGCCGTAGGAACGAGAAGCAAGAGCCGCACCGTCGACCGGTCCGGCCTTCCACCGGATGATTGATCAGCATGTCGGATTCTGTCAACAAAGGTCAGGACAGGGGTCAGAGTGTGACCGGAGCGACCATTTCCGTCAGCACCGTACGGAGGTCTTCGCCGGCCATCGGACGCAGCGCGGAAGCCAGCCGCTCCGCCCGGTAGTGCCAGTGGTGGTCGAGGTCCGGGTGCACCTGGGTGTCCGACCGTACGGTGCTGTCGCTGCCCAGCAGGGTGCGCAGCTCCTCCGTGAGCTCCGGCCAGCCGACGTGACCGCTCACGGCGTTGGCCACACCGTGCACCGGGGTGTCGAGGCACGCGGTCACCGCGCGGGCCAGTGCTGCCGCGTGCACCCACGGAGCGCCGTACCACTCGTGGCCGCCCGTGCCGGGCGACGGCAGGGTGATCGGGGCGTTGTTGCGGGCGGCCTGGTAGAGCAGCCCGGTGGCCCCCCAGCGCAGCTGGTCGCGCAGCCGGTCGTGCGGGCCCCAGACGAGGGGGGAGCGGACGGAGCTCGCGCCGCCGCGCCCGCCGGTGCCCGCGGCCCGCAGCAGGAGGGACTCGCAGTCGACCTTGGCCTGGCCGTACGGGCTCAACGGCTGCCGGGACGGGGCCTCCTCCGCCACCAGGGCGTCCGCCGGGTGACCGTACGCGTCGACGCTGCTGACGAAGACGAAGGGGCCGCTGTTCCACGCCTCGGCCATCGCCCGCATCGCGGCCACGTCGACCTCGGGCCGGGTGAAGGTGCAGGCCGCGTGGATCACCGCGTCCGCACCGGCGACCGCAGCGCGCAGACCGTCGAGGTCGCTCAGGTCGCCCTCCACCACCTCGACGCCGTCCCCGGCCACCAGGTGCGCCGACTCGGGGCGGGCGAGTGCGAGAACCGGCCTGCCGAGGGCGGCCAGTTCGCGCAGGACGAAGGCGCCGACACCACCCGTTCCGCCGGTCACCAGGACCGTTCCGGGCTTGGTGGTGCGCCGCTTCCCAGGCCGCAGGGCCGGTGCTGCCGTCACTGCGGCCTGCCGTGCGGCGGCACGGGTGTCGAGGAGCGCAGCCAGAGCACGCGGGGTGCGCGACTCCATGATGTCCAGCCCGGTCAGCGGCAGTTCGAGCCCGGTACGCAACTTCTCGGCGAGCTGTACGGCGGCCAGTGAGTGCCCGCCCAGCGCGAAGAAGTCGTCGTCGGGCGCCGGGCGGCGCCCCTGCAGCACCTGCGCGAAGGCCGCCGTCACGGCCTCGGCGCGCGGCCCGTGCAGTGCGCCGGGCACCGGCGCGCCGGGCAGCCGGCCGGCGTCCGGCGCACCGTTCGCGGTACGCGGCAACGCGTCGAGCAGCATGACCGTGGCCGGCACCAGGTCCCGGTCCAGTACGTCCCGTATCGCGGCGCGCAACAGGGCGGGCGAGGGCCCGCTCCACTCCCGCAGCACGGCGTACGCGAGGAGCGGTCCGCCGGGCAGGTCGAGAACTGCGGCGTCGGCGACCCGGGGGTGGGCGCGAAGTGCGGTCTCGGCCGGGTGCGGCGCGGATGTGGGGACCGCGCCGGCCGGTCCTTGCGCCGATGGTCCCGGCAACTCGGAGATACGGCAGGAGGGGTCGGCGGCGACCGCGGTCAGCAGTGCCGCGAAGGAGCGGCCCAGCGCCGCCCCCGTCCCGTCGTCGAGCGCGGCCCGCCCGTACTGCACCAGGCTCGCCGGGCCTTCCGTGTGCACCAGCCCGAAGGTGAGGTCGAACTTGGCCTCCGCGACGGTGACTTCGACCGCTTCGGCCCGCAGTCCCGGCAGCCGCAGCGCCGTCGGCTCGCCCAGCACGTCGGACGTCACCCGGACCAGCGCTGTGCCGTCGCCGCCGCGCGCCGCCGCGCCGAGCCGCTCCATGATGAGGTCGTACGGTACCTGCCGGTGCTCCTGCGCCTCCAGCAGCGCGTCGCGCACCCGCTCCACCAGCACCCCGAACTCGGGGTCGTCGGCCAGGTCCACCCGTACCGGCAGGGTGTTGACGCACAGCCCCACCAGACCGTCCATGTCCCGGCCCTCGCGGTGACCTGCCGCGCAGCCGATCACGAGGTCGCTCTCGCCGGTCAGGCGGTGCAGCGCGGCGAAGGCGGCGGCGAGCTGCACGGTGTACAGCGTGGCCCGGCGCCGGCGGCCCAGCTCGCGCAGGGCGTCCGGCACCTTGGCGCCCAGGGGTTCGAGACGTACGGCCGCGGGCCGGTCCGCCAGGTCGGCGGGTGGCGTCGCGGGACGGGGCAGTGCGGGCGGCACGGCTCCGGCCAGTTCTCGCGCCCAGTGGTCGAGGCCGTGACCGAGCCGGTCGGCCGCCGTCTGCTCGCGCCGGGCGAAGTCCGCGTACTGCGGCGGCGACACGGGCAGCGGCGGTGTGTCGGTGCCCGTACCGGCGCCGGCGGCGCGCGCGTACAGGCGGCCGAGCTCGTCGGCGACGGTCTCCAACGAGTGTCCGTCCACCGCGATGTGATGGAACGTCAGAAGCACGGTGTGGTCCTCGGGCCCGTGCCGCAGCACCAGGGCGCGTGGCAGCGTGCCCGCCGCGAGGTCGAACGGGAGGCCGGCCTCGGCGGTCAGCAGAGGGGCCCAGTCCTCGTCGTCGGAGCTGCCGGCGGTGTCGACCACGCGCACCGGGACGGCGGCAGGGGCGGGCAGCGTTTCCTGGTACGGCACGTCGTCGCGCTGTCCGTACCGGGTGCGCAGGATCGTATGGCGCTCGACCAGCGCGGTGAGTGCTTCGCCGAGCGCGTCCAGGTCCAGGGGACCGGTCAACCGCGTCGCGAAGGGCACGCTGTAGACGCCGACGCGGTGACCGAGCCGGTCCATCAGCCACATGCGGCGCTGGGCGTGCGAGAGCGGCGCGGGGCCGGACTCGGATCCGGTGACGGGGGTCGGTGCGGAGGGCCGGGACGTGGTACGGGAGCGGGCCCGGCGCAGCAGCTCCTGCTGGAGGGAGGCGGGGGTGTCAAGGGACATCGGGGTGCTCCGGCGCGTCGGGGTGCGGAAGGGAAGGGGACTGGGGGAGGGAAGGGGACTGGGGGTGGGAAGAGGGCTGGAGGAGGGACGAGGGCTGCGGCAGGGGGTGCAGATCGGTGTGGGCCGCCAGCAGCGCCCGTTCGACGAGGGCGGCGTGCCCGGCCACGGTGGGCGAGGCGAAGAAGTCGGCGAGGGAGAGTTCCACGCCGAGGTCCTCGCGGAGGTCGTCGGTGACGACGAGGGCGAGCAGCGAGTGACCGCCGAGAGCGAGGAAGTCGTCGTCGGGGGAGGCCACTTCACATCCGAGCGAACGCGCCCACACTTCGGCGACGGCCTCCTGGAGCGGGGTCAGCGGCGGCACCGACTGCCCGGCCCCGGCATGCTGGGGCGCGGTCTCCTCGGCTCCCGTCTGCGGGACTGTGTCGTGCTCGGCTCCGGTCCGCGGGACTGTGGTGTGCTCGGCTCCGGTCTGCGGGAGCGGGGTTTCGTCGGCTCCGGTCTGCTGGAGTGGGGCCACCGGCCGCGCGGTCCATGCGTCCCCGGTCCGCTGGAGCGGGATCTTCGGCACCGCGTTCGCCCCCGCCGCGGCCGGATCGCGCTCCGCGAGCGCCCGCCGGTCCACCTTTCCCGACGTGGTGAGCGGCAGCCGCTCGACCACGGTCAGCTCGTCCGGGACCAGATGGCCGGGCAGCAGCTCCGCGAGGCGGGACCGCAGCTTCTTCAGGTCGGGCGTGGTGCCCGCGACCGGCACCACGAAGGCGGCGAGCCGTGCGTCGTCCGGGGCCGGGCGGCGTACCGTCACCGCCGCGTCGTCCACCTCGGGCTGCTTCCTCAGTACGTGCTCGATCTCGCCCGGTTCGATCCGGTGGCCGCGCACCTTCACCTGGTCGTCGGTGCGGCCGTGGTAGTCGAGGACCCCGTCGGGGCGGGCCGACGCGAGGTCGCCCGTGCGGTAGAGGAGGCCGTGCGAGGGGTGGGTGACGAACCGTTCGGCGGTCAGCTCGGGCTGTCCCACGTACCCCCGGGCCAGCCGGGCGCCGCCGATCCACAGCTCGCCCCGCTCGCCGGGTGCGACCGTACGGCCGTCCTCGCCGAGCACGTGTGCGGTGGCCCCGGCGATCGGGCGGCCGATGGGCATCGGGCCCGCGCCGTCCGCGCCGGTGACCCGGTGAGCGGTCGCGAAGGTCGTCGTCTCGGTCGGCCCGTACCCGTTGACCAGTTCCAGCCAGGGGAACTCCCGCAGCACCGACCGGGCGTGCAGGGCGGAGAGTGCCTCGCCGCCCACCACCACGGAGCGCAGCAGGGCGAAGACCCGGGAGCGGCGGGCGGCGAGCTGGTGGAAGAGCGCCGTGGTGAAGAAGGCGACGGTGGCCCCGTGCCGCTCCACCTCCTGGACCAGGTTCTCGAAGGAGGGCCGGTCGGCGGGGCAGACCACGACGGCCGCGCCGTTCGCCAGGGCGACCCACACCTCGAACGTCGAGGCGTCGAACGTCGCGGGGGAGTGCAGCAGCACCCGGTCGCGCGGGGTCACCGTGACGTACGCGGGATCCGTGACCAGCGCCGCGACGGCAGCATGCCGGACGGCGACGCCCTTGGGCCGGCCGGTGGACCCCGAGGTGAACATGATGAACGCAGTGGCGTCCGGACCCGGCCCCACGAGCGCCGTAGAACCGTCGGCAGGGAGCGCGTCGGCAGGCACCGCGTCGGCAGCCATGGCATCGGCAGTGATGGCATCGGCGCTCAGCGCCAGGCGGGGGCCGCTCACCTCGGCGGACTTCAGCAGCTCGCCGTCACCGACCGTCAGCACGGCCCCGGAATCGGCGATCATCGCCTCGGTACGTGCCCGTGGGTGCGCCGGATCGAGCGGTACGCACACCGCGCCCGCCCACCACAGGGCGAGCTGGGCGACGACGGTGCGCACCGAGCGCCGCGTCAGCAGGGCCACGGAGTCACCGGGACGCACGCCCTGCTCCTGGAGGTGCACGGCCAGACCACGGGCGGCGGAGACGAGCTGCTGGTACGTCAGCGTCGTCCCGCCGTCGATCAGGGCCAGCGCGTCGGGGTTGAGTTCGGCGCGGTGGGCGAGGAGAGAGGGCAGGTCGAGGTGTGTCTCGGAGCGCGTATCAAAGATCTCGGACATCTCAGACCCCCGCCTTCTGTGCCGCGGCGGCACACCGCTTGTCGAGCACGGCGACGACTGCCCGCAGGTCGCTCTGGCGCAGCAGCTCCGGCGCGCGCAGCCGCACCCCGGTCTCCTGCTCGACGGCGGCAAGCAGCCTCGCCGCGGCCAGGGAAGTGCCCCCGATGTCGGTGAAGTTGTCCTCCAGCACGGTGCCGGGGCGGCCGAGGAGTTCTCGTACGGTTCCCAGCACGAGCCGCTCGTTCGCGGTCGCGCCCTGCGGGAACGAGGCAGTGCTCGCAGTCCCGGCACTCTCCGTCTGCTCCGCGGGCGGAAGCAGCTCCTGCTTCAGCAGCGCGGCCCTGTCGACCTTCCCGTTGGCGTCCAGCGCGAAGGCGTCCACCAGCCGCACCGCCGAGGGCACCGCCTGCTCGGGCAGCCAGGCGCGCACCGAGGCGAGCAGGGCGTCCGGGTCCGGCGGGGCGAGCAGGGAACCGGCGACGGGCAGTACGTACGCCACGAGACGGGCACGGCCGTCGCTGTCACGGGGTGCGACGACCACCGCGCTGTGGACCGCCGGGTCCTGTTCCAGCGCGGACTCGACCTCGGCCGGCTCGATGCGCACGCCGCTGATCTTCACCTGGTCGTCGAGACGGCCGAGGAACTCCAGGACCCCGTCGGCGCGCATCCGCACCCGGTCGCCGGTGCGGTAGACCCGGTCCACCTCCGGCGGTACGCCCTCGGAGGGCGGGGCGGTGAAACGGTTCGCCGTCAGCTCGGGATCGAGGTAGCCGAGCGCCAACTGGGCGCCTCCGATGAGCAGTTCACCGTCCTCGCCGCGCGGAACGACCCGGCCGTCCTGGCCGGCCACCAGAACGCACACCCCGGGCAGGGGCACGCCGATCGGCGGCGCCGCATCGTCGTGCACATCGCCATCGGTGGCCCGCATGGCGTGCGTGGTGGTGGCGACGGTGGCCTCGGCGGGCCCGTACGCGTTGTGCACCACGGCGGTCACGTCGGCGCCCGGCCTGCGGCGCATCCGGTCGCCGCCGACGACGAGGTGCCGCAGCACCAGGTCCTGCGGCCAGGGGCGGTCCAGGAGCGGTTCGGTCATCGGGGTGGCCGTGACGGCGACCGTCACGGCGGCTTCGCGCCACCAGTCGGTGAGCGCGCTCGGGTCCCAGCGGACCGCGTCCGGCGCGGGTATCAGGGCCGCGCCCGAGGTCAGACCGCCCCACAGCTCCATGACGTGCGGGTCGAAGGCGACGCCGATGAGGAGGGACTGCCGGTCGCCGGGGCCGAGCCCGGTCTCCTCCCGGTACCAGGCGAGGAGCGAGGTGAGGGCGGGCCCGGCCACGGCGACCGCCTTGGGGCGGCCGGTGGAGCCCGAGGTCAGTACGGAGTACAGCGCGCCCGCGGGCGCCGGACGGGATCCGGGTGCGGGCGGGAGGAAGGCGGCGACCGCCCCTGCCACCGCGTTGGCCCCCTCACCGGGCAGCGGCAGCACGAGGTGCTCGGCCTCCCGGTGGCGCTGCGGCAGCACCTCGGGGGCGCCGATCAGACAGGTGACGCCGACGTCCTCGCCGACCGCGGCGATACGGCGCTCGCCGGGGCGCGGCCCCAGCGGCAGGTAGACCGCGCCGACCCGGGCCAGCGCTACCGCGGTCACCACCAGCGCGGCGGAACGGTCCAGGCAGACCCCGACCAGGTCGCCGGGGCACACCCGCCCGTTCCAGGCCCGTACGACGGCGTCGGCCGCCTCGTCGATCTGCCGGTACGTCCAGGAGTGCGCCCCGTCGACCACCGCGGGAGCCTCGGGCGTACGGCGCACCCACTCCTCGTACTGGGCGAGAACCCCCGGGATGCCCGAAGTCTCCGCATCAACGGCTTTGCCGGACAGTACACTTGGAGCCATTTCCTGACTCTCCCTCAACTTGTCGGTCATCAGGACTCCTTCGATGCGGTCGTGGCGGCCAGCGCGCGGGCCTGGTCGGCGAAGACCGGGTTGCGGAACAGCACACGCAGCGGCGGCCGGTCGCCGAGACGCGGCTCCAGCCAGGCCGCGAGCTGTGCGGCGAGCAGCGAGTGCCCGCCGATCTGGAAGAAGTGCGAACCCTCCCCGAAGCGCCCGTGTCCGAGCACCTCCCGCCACCCCTCCGCGAGCAGCGCCAGCGCGGGGTCGTCGGAACGGGACAGGTCGGGCAGCGCGTCCTGCTCCCCGGCCTGCTCCCCGGCCGGCTCCCTGCCCTGCTCCCCGGCCGGCTCCCTGCCCTGCTCCCCGGCCGGCTCCGCGGCGGTCGCCGCCGGCTCCAGCTCGGCGGCCAGCTTCGCCAGCACCGTCCGGTTCGGCTTGCCGCCCGGCAGCGTCGGCATGGTGT
This sequence comes from Streptomyces sp. NPDC048442, assembly GCF_040651475.1. Classification (NCBI taxonomy): domain Bacteria; kingdom Bacillati; phylum Actinomycetota; class Actinomycetes; order Kitasatosporales; family Streptomycetaceae; genus Streptomyces; species Streptomyces sp. NPDC048442. Next base: position 162,836 of record NZ_JBEZKB010000016.1, on the reverse strand, counting down.
CGAGCCGCACCCAGCTGCCCGGCACCAGCGCCCCGGGCAGCTTGCCGCTCAGCGCACTGTGCAACTCCTGCTCGTCCCACGCCTCTTCGGCAGCGGAGTGCTTCAGGAAGCCGATGAGACGCGGGCCCCCGGCGGACTCCCGGTCGAGCACGACGGCACAGGACCGGCCGCCGAGCACCGCGGAGGCCGCGGCCTCCACCTCCTCCAGCTCGATCCGGTAGCCGCGCAGTTTGACCTGGTTGTCGCGCCGTCCCAGGAAGCGCAGCAGCCCGTCGGGGCCACGGAAACCGAGGTCGCCGGTGAGGTAGACCCGCTCGCCGCCGAGCGCGGGCAGGTGCACGAAACGGGCGGCGGTGGTCTCCGGGTTGCCGACGTACCCCTCGGCCAACCCGGCTCCCGCCACGGCCAGTTCACCGACCGCGCCGTCCGGCAGCGGGCGCAGACCCGCGTCCAGTACGTGGATCCGCTCGCCGGGCAGCTCGGTGCCGAGCGGAATCTCGGCCCCGTCGTGCAGGGCGTCCGGGTCGATCTCGTACACGGTGGAACTGATCGACGCCTCCGTCACGCCGTACGCGTTCAGCACCCGCACATCGGTGCCGCTGCCGGAGCCGGTGTCCCGCAGGAAGGTCCGCAGGACGTCCGCCGGGATGCGCTCGCCGCCGAGGACGAGCAGCCTCGGCGCCCAGCGGCCCTCCCGCAGCGCGGGCTGGAGCTCGTCGCGGGTGGCGAGGAAGTAGCTGGTGGGCAGGTTGGCCACGGACACCCGCGCGCCGACCAGGAGTTCGGTCAGCTCGGCGCCGGTGAGCACCTCGTACTCGGGCGCCACCAGACAGGCACCCGCGTACAGCGAAGGCAGCACCTCTTCGAGCGCCACGTCGAAGGACGGCTGCGCGAACAGCAGCACCCGGTCCCCGGCGGCCAGCGAGAACCGGTCGGCGACGCCGGTCAGATGGTTGCGCAGCGCGGCCCGCCCGACCGCGACCGGCTTGGGGATCCCGGTCGAGCCCGACGTGTGGATGACGTACGCGGCACCGGGCACGGCCTGGGCCGGTGCGGCGGGCGGCAGCACGGCGTCCTCGACCCCGGCGGCAGGCAGCCCCGCCGGCACGCTCACGCCGCTCCCGGCGGAAGTGAGGACCATGGCCGGGCCCAGCCGGTTGAGCAGCAGTTCCAGGCGGGCGGCCGGGTCGGACGGCGACAGCGGACAGTACACGGCGCCGCTGCGCAGACAGGCGAGCAGCGTCACCACCGAGTCCACACCGCGCGGCAGCACCGCGGCGACCGGCTGACCTGCCGTGACACCGGCTTCGCGCAGCCGCCGTACGAGGGATTCGACCCGCTCGTTCAGCTCGCCGTACGTGAGCCGCCTGGCGCCGACCAGCACGGCGGGCAGCGAAGGGTCGTGGGCGGCGAGGGGGTCGAGCGGATCGAGGTCCGCCGCCACCGGCAGCTCCGGTTCGGCGGCGGGCGCCGCGGCCGGGGGAGCGAGTGCGGCCAGCGTCGTCCCCGGCGCGTCCAGATAGGCCCGCAGCAGGTCGAGGAAGCGCCCGGCGATCAGCCGCGCCACGTCCTCGCCGAACAGGTCGGCGTCGTAGTCCCACACCATCGTCATGCCCGCCACACCGTGCCGGGGGCCGACCCCGCGCCGGTCGTCCGGCAGCAGCACCACGTCGAGGTCGAAGCGGGTGGTGCCGGTGTTGAACCCCTCGAACAGGGAGATGTCGAGACCAGGCACCTCCAGGTCGGGCAGCACCGCGTCGTGCGCGCTGAACATCACGGAGAACAGCGGGTTGTCCGCACCCGACGTGTGCAGACCGAGCGCCCGCGTCAGCTCCTGGACCGGCACCTCCTGGTACGGCAGTGCCCGTACGAGGGTGTCCGTCACCTCGTCCATGGTGTCCTCGGCGGGGGCGTCCGGGTCGAGGCGCAGCCGCAGCGGGATGGTGTTGACGAACATCCCCACGGCGTCCTCGAAGCCGAGCGGACGGTTGCCGACGGCGGTGCCGACCACCATCTCGGAGCGCCCGCTGTGCCGCCGCAGCAGCTCGGCGAAGAGGCCGAGGAGCGTGGCGAACGGAGTCAGCCCGCGCTCCTTGGCGTGCGCCCGCAGCCGCTCGGCCAGGTCCGCGCCGATCGACTGGCGCAACTGCCCGCCGTGGTGGCGACGTTGGGCGCCCGGCCGGGTCAGCCCCGGCAGCGGCATGTCGTACGAAGCGCCCTCCAGCTCGCGGGTCCAGTATGCGAGACCGGTGCGCACCTCATCGGCCCGCGCGGGGCCCGCCTGGGCGAGGACGTGGTCGGCGTAGGACGAGGGGGCCGGCAGGGAGACGCTCTCGCCGAGCACCTCCGCGCGGTAGACGCCGAAGACGTCGGCGAGCAGGATCGCGAACGAGTGCCCGTCGTGGATCAGATGGTGCTCGACGTGGATCAGCCGGTGCCGGTCCTCGCCCATCCTGACCAGCGTCCAGCGCAGCAGCGGAGCCTCGAAGGTGTCGAGCGGGCTCTCGGCCTCGGACCGCAGCAGCGCCTGGAACGCGCCCTCGGGATCGGCCTCCTGGCTCAGGTCCACGGAGTGCAGCCGCAGCGGGCACACGTCGGCGACCCGCTGTCCTGGCATCGCGCCGGGCACCGGCACGAGCTCCAGGCGCAGGCCCGGGTGGCGTTCCAGGGCGGCGGTCAGCCCGCGCCGCAGGGCGTCGCGGTCGAGGGTGCCCCACAGATCGAGCGAGGCGGTGAAGTTGTAGGCGCGGCTGCCCGGCTGCACTTCTTCGTGCAGCCAGACGATCTCCTGCGAGGAGGAGAGGGGGAGCATGGCGATCCCTTGGGTTGTCGGGTCGGAGGTCGAGAAGGGGCGGGGACGCGGTCGCGGCCGCCGCCGGAGGGTCTGCCGGCCGGTCCGCGGATCGCGCGGGCCGCACCGGAGGTGGTACGCAACGGGACTCAGCCGACGGGCAGGCCGGTCCGCAGTTCCCCGCACAGCGCGGCGAAGGCGTCCTGTGCGGTGTCGTCGTCGAGGACGGTGCGGTCCCACACCATCCGCAGGCTGAGCTCGGGGCCCTGGACGACCGAGACGGCGAAGGGGGCCCGGATCTGACGGCCGTCCACGTGCACCTCCCGGCCGGTGGTCCCGCCGAGCCGCAGCGCCGGACGGCGCCGGGCGTCGTCCACGGTCAGCAGGCCGTCCAGCGCGCCCGACCACCGCGACCCCGCGGCCCTGGCGGCGTGCACGACCTCGTCGAAGGGGGTGTCGGCCCGGTCCAGGTCGTCCCACCACTGGGTCGCGGTCAGGTCTGGCGCGGGGCGCACCGGGTCGGTGGCGGCGGGGAAGACCACCGTGTTGAGGAAGCAGCCGAGCACCGGCGCGGCCCCGGCGGGACGCCCGCCCCACGGGTAGCCGATCGGCGGCACCTGCCCGGTCCCGTACAGCACCTCGGCGGCGGCCCGGCAGGCGGCGAGCAGCGAGGCGAACGGCACCCCCGACCGGTCGGCGGGTATGCGGAGTTCGGCCGCGCCGGTGGGTGTACGGCCGGAGTTGTCGGGCTTGGGGGCGCGTTCCTGCACCGTACGCAGCCGGTCGCCCCAGTACGCGAGCGCGTCGGGGGAGCCGGCCCGGCGCTCGGCCTCCAGCTGGAGCAGGACCGCCTCCCGGTAGTCGGCGAGCCCCGTGGCGACGTCGGCGGTGGACACGTCGGCGGGCCCGAGCCGGTCCCGGTAGGCGTCGCCCAGTTCCTCGACGATGCGGGCGAGCGACTGCCCGTCGCAGGCGGCGTGGTCCAGTACGACCGCGAGCACTTCCTCGGCAGCGCCGGCCGCGTCCTGGTCCCCCTGTGCCAGGAACAGGCGCAGCGGCGGCCCGTCGTGCGACCAGGCACCCACGGCGCGGCGCAGCGCGTCGTGCGCGTTCTCGCCGGGGGCACGACTCACCTGCTCCACCGGCACGTGGGGCTCCGCCGGGCGGAGTACCGGGGTGCCCCTGTACACGAAGGTCCGGGAGCGCAGCGCGGGATGGCGGGCGGCGAGAGACTGTGCGGCGGCGCGCAGCCGCGCGGTGTCCACGGTGCCGCGCGGGAATGCGAAGAACATCGGGACGGTGTCCGGGCGGCCGGACGGGTCCATGGCGCGTACCAGGACGAAGCGGCGCTGGGCGCCGGTGACGGGCAGCAGGCCCGCCCCCTCGTCGCTCAAGGCGAGACGCTGGTAGCGGTTCAGGTACTGGCCGGTGATGCTGGGGTGCACGTGATCCTCTCTCGTAATGGGGGTGACGTGAGTGATGCGAGTGACATGAATGACGGGGTGCTGTCAGTCCGTGGCGGCCTTCGCCGCGTCCTGGGGCACCGTGACCTTGGGCTCAGATTCCTCGGGCTCCGTGTCCTGGGGCTCCGGGTCAGGCAGGTCGCGCATCGTGCGCAGCGGTGAGAGCAGCAGGGGCAGCGGTACGACGAGGAAGCCCACCGCGCACACCCACAGGGCGGCGCGTGCGCCGAAGCCGTCCGCGATCGCTCCGCCGACGAGGGCGCCCAGCGGCAGGGTGCCCCACATCATGAACCGCAGGGTGGCGTTCATCCGGCCCAACAGCCTGGGCGGGCACAGCATTTGACGGAAGCTCACCTGGGCGACGTTGTAGACGACCGCGCCGAAGAAGACCACGCCGGAGGCGACCGCGAACAGTGCCGCCGCCGCACCCTTGCCCGACAGCGGCCACAGCAGGGCGAACAGCCCGGTGGTGAGCGGGGCCAGCCAGATGACCCGCGCCTGGCCGAACCTGCGGGCGATCGGCCCCGCGCAGAGTGCGCCGGCCAGCCCGCCCACGGCCGACGCCGACAGCATCAGCCCCAGGACCCCGGGCTGCAGGCCGAGCACCCGCACCAGGTACACCGTCTGCGTGGCCATCAGTACGGCGGCGAAGAAGTTCGCCAGGCCGGTCGCGGCGGCGATGACCCGCAGCAGCGGATGGCCGAGCACGAAGCGCAGCCCCTCGCCGACGTCCTTGCGCAGCGAAGCGCCGGGCACCGGTTCGGGTTTGCTCTCCGGCTGCCGTATCGCCATCAGGAACAGTGCCGATACGGCGTACCCGATCGCGTCGGCCACGATCGCGAGATGGGCCCCGACGAGCTGCACCAGCCCGCCGCCGAGTCCGGGTCCCGCCACCTGGGCGGACGACCGTACCGTTTCCAGGGCGCCGTTGCCCGCCACCAGCTGCTCCCTGGGGAGCAGTTGCGGCAGATAGCTCTGGTGCGCCACGTCGAAGAAGACCGTGGCCACGCCGGTGACCAGGGCCACCAGATAGAGCTGGCCCATCGTCAGCACGCCGGCGACCGCAGCCAGCGGCACGCTCGCCATGGCGGCGGCGCGCACCAGGTCGGCCCGGATCATCAGCGAGCGCTTGCGCATCCGGTCCACCCACGCCCCGGCGGGCAGCCCGATGAGCAGGAACGCAGCGGTCTCGGCCGCGGTGAGCAGCCCCACCTGGAAGGCGGGGGCGCGGAGTTCGAGTACGGCCACCAGCGGCAGTGCGACCAGAGTGACTTGGGCGCCTACCTGACTGGCCGCCGCTCCCGCGAGCAGCAGGCGAAAGTCGCGCAGACGAAGGAGGCCGCCGGGAGCGGCTTGTGACGAGGTGGGCATGCACAAGACCTTCACCACGGGAAGATCTGGAGTCAAAACAAACAGGAGACTTCCGGTCGTTTTTCCTGCCGTTAGGCCCAACTCACGCAAATATTTTGGCAGATGTGGGCAACTTACAGATGAACTACGCGTATGAACGGCTATGTGTGACCACGGTGCGGGGCGCTGTCTGCCGGAGTGTCGGGGCTGTGACGAGCGTTTCCTGGCCTCGCTGCGTACGTATGTCCGAAACTAGTCACTCGGTGACGAGTGCGGACGTTCCGAGCAACCCCAACGGGACGAACCACGTCGGGAGTTGAGCGGCCTGCCAGGTTCCACTTGCCCCCTGCCTGCGGGAAGGCCCCCGGTGTACCTGGCCCCACACCATGTCCGGGTGTTCACCGCATGGTTGTCCGCCGGCCGCCCCACCAGGGTGGAAGCCATGAGACGACACAGTGCGCGGTCACCGGTGCCCGACCTGGACAGGGGCGCGCTGCCGCTGCACACCACCGACCCCCGGGGCGGCCTCGACGACCTGCGCCCCACGACCGCACTCGCGGCACACATGAGCCAGTACGTGAAACGCCCGCTCGCCGAACGCCGGGAGACCGCCCACCGCACGGGCCGGGCGCTCGCCCTGCTCCAGGCCCACAAGCCCGCCCCGGACGCGAGCCGGCCGGAGTCCCTGGCGTACACCTGGGCGCTCCAGCACACCACCACGCTGGGGCCGGCGAGGCGCGGAACCAACGAACGAGGCCGCACGCCTGCTGGGCACCGCACGGGTCGGCGCAAAGTAGTCGCCCGCTGCTCTTTGTCACTCACGTATCTGTTCCTCGGCGCCCCGCTGGTCCACGGTGGTCACTCCTGTCCGTGCGGAGAGGAACTCTGTGGGAAAGGGGACACCGGTGGGGCGAAGAACGTCTCGTGGTACGAAGCGGCTCCGGTACGGTGCCGCGCCCGTCGTGCTCGTGCTGCTGTGGATCACGGGCTGCGCTCAGGCCCCGGACCTGAGGGACCAGCCCGTGGCGGTGCCGCAGGGCCCGGCGGCAGCGGCTGCCGCGAGGCCGGGCGGACCACCGGAGGCGTCGGAGTCCGCCCTGCCGATGGACGCACCCCGGCAGCCCCGGGATTCGCCACCACCCACACAGCCCCCACCACCCACACAGCCCCCACCGCCACCGCCGTCGCGCGAGAAGGCCGCGGTGCTCTACCTCGGGGACTCGCTCGCCATGGAGAGCCAGGTGGTGCTCGGTGACCGCATCGAGTCGGGCGGCCGGGCGACCGTACACAGCGCCCCCTACTCGGGCACGACGCTCTGCGACTACCTGACCGGCCGCGCCGCGGGGTCCCTCGTGCCGCCGCAGGACAAGGCGGCGGCCCTGGTCGCCGCGCACCGGCCGCGTGCCGTCGTCCTCCAATTCTGGGGAAACTCATGGGGGTTCACGCCCTGCATGGACAACATCCCCCAGGGGAGCGAGCAGTACTACACGAGGTACGCCAAGGACGCCGAGGCGCTCACGGAGCAAATCGCCCTGGCCGCACGGACCGCAGGAATTCCCCGGCCGCGGATCGTCTGGGTGCTGCAGGGTCCCGACGCCTTCTCGACGGACAGGACCCGCCGGGTCAACGACCTCTACCGTGCACGGGCATCGGCCTCTGGCGACACGGTCGCCGACGCGGGGAACGAGGTGAGCGCGCCCGGCGAACGGTACGTCTGGCGGCAGCGGGTCCCCTGCAACGACGAGGAACGCGCCCACCCGGGACAGTGCGACAACGGCCTGACCACCCTGCACAGGGACGACGACCCCCTGCACTTCTGCCTGGCCCCGACCACCACCAAACCGCGTCCGTGCCCGGCGGTTTCCCCGGGAATCGTGCGCTACAGCAAGGCCATCGCCGCAGTGGTCGACCGGCAGGTGCGCCGAGCCGGGTGAGCCGACGACTGCGGGTGATCCCACCGTGCGTACGGGGAGGACCTTCGGTCAGCCGTGCAGTGTGACGGGGAGGGCGGTCAGCCGGCTTCCCTGCAGGCCGCCGATGCTCGCCTGCCGGAGCTCGGTGAGCGGGAGGATCAGGCGGGCGTCGGGAAAGTCGGTTCGCAGCACCGTGGCCACCGCCCGCAGTTCGAGCTGGGCGAGCCGGGCGCCGATGCAGTAGTGCGGACCGGCGCCGAAGGCGAGGTCGGGACCGGGGGAGCGCGCCGGGTCGGTGTTGATTCCCCGGATGTCGACGAGCACCGGCGCCCGCGCGGGAAGCCGGGTCCCCGCGAGTTCGATCTCTGTGGTGGTGAACCGCCAGAGGCTGAACGGGGCGGGTGGATGCCGCCTGAGCGTCTCGCGGACCAGTTCGTCGACGCTCGCCCCGCCCACCGGGTCCGGGTGCGGCCCGTCCGCGAGTGCGTACGCGATCAGGGTGCCGAGGGCGGCGTCGGTGGTGAGCTGTCCCGCGAAGATCAGCGCGAACAGGTGGTACTGCAACTGCTCCTGGGTGGTGTGTGCGGGGACACGGTCGCGCAGCTCGGCGGCGAGCCCCCGGCAGTCCTCGCCGAGCCCGGCGGCGGCGAGTCGGGAGAGTGCCGAGATCGCGCTGCCCTGTGCGTCGGGCCGGCCGCTGAGCATCAGCCTGCAGGCGTCGGCGGCCTCATCGAGGTGATCGAGGGGGATGCCGAGCAGGTCGAGCAGGACGGTGAGCGGAAAGCGGGTGGTGAAGCCGGCCATCAAGTCGACCTCGGTGCGGTCGGCCGCGAGCTCGGTGAGCAGCTTCCTGGCGATCGCGTGGATCCGGTCGGACTGCTCCCCGATCCGCCGGGCACTGAGGAGCGGAGCGTGGGCGTGCCGCAGATCGGCGTGCTCGGATCCTTCGAGAGTGGTGAGGGACGGCTGCTCGGCAGCGGTCTGTTCGAGCCCGGCGGTACGGGGGTCCCAGCAGAGCGGTGCGAACGCGGGGTCCTTGGAGATCAGGGGATCGGCGAACACCTCGCGCGCCAGGTCGTTGTCGGTCACGATCCAGGCCGGCCCGCCGGCCGGGGCGTCGACCTGGACGAGGGGCCCGGCGGCGCGCAGAGCGGCGTGGACGGGATCGGGTTCGGTGATGCTGCGGACGGTTGCGGCGAAGGGGTCTGTGCCGTCGAGGCGGGGAGCGTTCAACATCCGGACTCCGGTCTGAAGTAGCTTTATGGTGAAGTAACTTCACCAGGAAGTTATTCTTCTCGGTGGCAGGTTGTCAACGCATGCCGACGACGGAACAGCTCATGGGCTACGGCGCGAGCCTCACAGAGCTGGGCCGGCGCTTCGCCGCCCCACTGGACGTGCACCTCACCGATGCGTTCGCCCTGCTGGAGATCGCCTCGGCCGAAGCCGGGGGCGTCCCGCTGTCCCCGGCCCGGCTCAGGAGCCGCATCTCACTGACCTCGGGGCCATGACCGTACTGCTCGCGCGTTCTTCGGCCCGGTCAACGCCCGCCAGGACGCCGTCCTCTCCCCGTACCCGCCCGAACTGCTCCAGCAGCCTCTCAGGCGGTGCAGTGCTTCTGTGAGTCCAGTCGCACCTTGCGGCCGGTGAACTGCTCCAGGACGGCGATGTTCTCCGGGGCGTAGTTCGCCGCGGTGATCCTGTCGGCGTCCTTGCTGCCCAGCTTGCCGGTGTAGGGCGCGGACTTCTCCAGCCAGTAGGCCGTCCGCAGGAACTGCGTCAGGACCAGGTCGCGCAGCTTGGGCTCGGCCTTGATCCTGGCCCAGTAGTCGGGGTGCTTGTCCTTGGCGACGCGCAGATAGAGCAGCAGGTACCGCAGGTTGGTGGCGGCGATGTCCCGGGAGTTACTGGCACCGACCCCCTTGATGTACTCCTGGAGCACCGTGACCGCCGGCAGTCCGGTCAGCCCGGCGTTCTGCTCGGCCAGCACCCCCTGGAGGCGGTACGACCCCTGCGTCCTGTCCCGCAGATAGATGTCGTCCATGGAGGAGCTGAGACTGTCCTTGATCAGCGGCAGGATCTCCTTGCGCGGGAAGCCGCCGTGCACGGGCACCGACAGCGCCTGCTGACCGCCGTTGATCCACGCCGCGGTACGGACGTCCCACTCGGTGCGGGACGGGTCGAGGTCCCACATGTGGGTCTCCTCGTGGATCGCCACCATCATCGACTCGGCGAACCCGTCGAAGCTCTGCTTGTCCACGAACTGGTCCCAGTACTGGTCGTTGGCCTGGGCGATCGCCAGCGCCTGCCCGCTGGGCCAGCGCCGCTTGTACATGGCCTGGAGGGTCCGCATCCAGTTCGAGGAGTTGAAGGCGGCCTTGAGGTCGCTCAGGTCGGCGTTCGGCTGCGACGGTTCGTCGTAGCAGTAGGGCTCAGGGACACGGACCTGCCTGGTGTCCGCGGAAGGGCCGGCCGACGTGGGGCCGGCCGACGTGGGACCGGACGCGACCGCGGTGCCCGATCCCAGGGACAGGACAAGACAGGCGGTCAGCAGGCGGAGGGAGACTCTACGGTTCACGAGGACCTCATCTCGAAGCGATCGTGTGGAGGCACGGCTGGGTGGGGGCGCCGCGCCGCCCGTCGCTGACCGAGCAAACTATTGCGCTGCCCGCCCCGTGCCTACTGTCATTCACCTCATAACATCCCGGCATGGGCCCCGACTTCGCCCTGCGCGACCGACCCCCGTTGCCGCGAGGAAGCGGATCCGCGTAACTCATGATCTTGTCCGGCGTTGGTCCTCGCATGCACATCATCAGCAAGAAGATCGCCGCAGGAGTCGGAACAGCCGCCACCGCACTCGGCTGCGTCCTCGCCGCCGGACCGCCGGCCGCCGCCGAGGGCAAGTGGTGCAACAACTCCGTCTGCATCCAGACCTACGACCACGGCACCTACCTGGGCAGGGTGGAGGTGTCGGTCATCAACACCAACCAGCCGAACCGCATCAGCGCCCGCGTGTGGACCACCAACGGCTGGAGCGCCCATACCAAGGTCGAGGACGTCGCGAAGTTCAGGACCTACCGCGACCAGGCCTACCCCCAACGGCACTTCCCCGCAGGCACCCGGCTCTGCGCGGAAGGCTTCCGGGGCGGGGACAGCGTGGGCCTGGCCTGCGTCACGATCACTGAATGACCTGACGCTTCCCAGCACTGACCCACGGGACCGGGCCCGGTCCCGTGGGTCAGCGCGGCCGGTGGTGGACGCGGGCCTCGGCGGCGGACTTCAGGTCGCGGAGCCATGCTTCGAGGCCCTCGGCCGGTCCAGCGGATGCACGAGCCGTGCTCGATCTGCCGGACGGTCGAGGTGATGTCCAGGCCAGTTGCGGGAGTTGAGAGGTTGGGGGGTATCGGGGCCGACCACCGGAATGCCGAACCCTTGTGGAAGGGGCCGTGGTCGAGGCGTTCCACGGTCTCGGCGGGGGCCTGCCAGGACGGCCGGCGCTCCACGTCCGTCTGCAGCTTCCAGACGGTGCGCAGCGGGGCGTTGATCACGATCGCGGACCGGTGGCGGACGAGGGTATCGGGATCGACGCCCTTCCCGCGGCAGGTGAGGGCCTTCCCGTGGTGGGGGCTGGAGGCGTACGAACCGTTGGCGCCCGCGGGTGCGGCGGCAGCGGTGCCTACGAGGCCGCGGACGAGCAGGACGGTGAAGAGGGCGGCGCGGATGGCGGTGCTGCGGATGCCGGACACGGGGTTCTCGCGCGGGGTGCTCGCGTCCGTCGTCGCCATGGTCTGCGACCCATCTCCGTTCCGCGCGGAGATCACTGAACGCGCCTGGGGGCAGATCGCGACGGCGGGGGCCTCGGCGCTCTCCCTCAACGCGATCGCCAAGCAGCTGGGCATGAGCGGACCGGCGCTCTACCGCTACTTCGCCAGTCGTGACGAACTGATCACCGAACTCGTCCGGGAGGCCTACCGGAGCCTCGCCGATACCCTCCGTACGGCCGCCGCCGACGGCGGCGACCTGGCCGGGCTCGCGTACGCCCTGCCCGGGTGGGCCCAGGCGGACCCCCAGCGGTACTTCCTCGTCTACGGCACCCCCGTCCCCGGCTACCGGGCACCCGAGGACACCACTGCCCTCTCCGACGAGATCAAGACGACCCTGCTCGACGCGTGCGCGGCGCTCGCACCGGACGGCGTCGTGACGCTCTTCGGCAGCCATCTGGAGGACCACCGGGACTGGGCCGCCGGCCACAGCGCCCCGCCCGGGGCCCTCCACCGGTTCCTGACCTGCTGGCCCCCGGTCCTGAGGCCGGGGACTCCGCAGGTCCGCGCTACCTTCCCCAGAGCACGAGGGCCGTGGAGAGGACGACGGCCCCGGCGGCGAGGGCCACTGTGGCGCTCCACAGCACCGTGGCACGCGGGGCGTTCGGCTCGGACGGGCGCGGGGTGCGGCGCCCGCAGGCGCACGTGCTGAGCGGGTCCGGCAGCGCGTGTTCGAGCCAGTAGGCGCCGAGCAGATCGTGCGGATCGCGAAGATCGAGGGACGGACGGGAGTGGGGCGCCGGCTCAACTGTGGGCTCCATGAAGGGGCAACGCGGGACGTGGGTGCCGGGAAACCGGTGCGGGCCGGGTGCCACCCCATCGCACTCTTCGCCCGATGGACGTATCAACGACCCGGCAGCCCTGAAGAAACGTTTCTTCAGGGTCGAGGCGTCGCCTGCGATGCCTTCTTCCGGGAAGGCGCCCGGTTTCCCAAACGTCCTTGGCAGGCCTCAGTCCGGAGTGGTGGTGTCTGCCCGCCAGTTCGAAGTACGGACGTAGGTGCTCGTCCGCGGGCGGAGGGGTTCCGGGAGCCCAGCCCCGGGCCGGAACTCCCGCGGTCTGGGCCGGGGCAGCTGGCGTCCCTGCTCCTGCCAGGCACGGGCCAGGGCGTCATAGATCGGGGTGCCGGCGTCCGGGGCGGGGTTCGGTGCCGAGACGTGGGTCCAGACGGGGGCCGGAGGGGGCAGAAACGTTGTTTCCTGTTGCATGACAGGTCCAACGACGCTGCCGGGCATCGCGTGTCGGGCTGAGGCCGTTTCGTCACCTGAAGCCAGAAGATGGCGTGATTTCACCCCATGTCCGTGCCGGCGGCCTCGAAGTGTGTGCCGACGGCCTCGAACACGGAGGCCCGCGCCTCCGCCTCAAAGGCCCGCGCCCCCGCCTCAAAGGCCCGCGCCCCGCCTCGAAGACACGCTCACCCGCCTCAAAGACACGCTCCCGCCCGAAAGTCCGGGCGGGAGCGCGAAGGTGCGAAAGGCCTGCCGGGGTGTCAGTCCTTGGTGAGCCGCACCGGGAGGGCGCGAAGGCCGCCGACGATGAAGCCGCCCGCCGGTTCCAGGGCCTCCTCGGGGACCGCAAGCCGCAGGTCGGGGAAGCGGGCGAAGAGGGCCGGGAGGGCGATCATGGCCTCCATGCGGGCCAGCGGGGAGCCGATGCAGCGGTGGATGCCGTGGCCGAAGGTGAGGTGCTCCGGGCTGGGGCGCCGTACGTCGAAGAGGGCCGCCGTGTCACCGTGCTGCTGCGGGTCGCGGCCGGCGGCCGCGAAGGACGCCAGGATCGCCTCGCCCTTGCGGATGGTGGGCCCGTCCGGGATCTCGATGTCCTCGACGGCGTACCGCAACGGCAGGTTGGCCACGCTGGGTGCCCAGCGCAGGGTCTCCTCGACGACGTCGCTCCAGGCCACCTCGCCCGCGAGCACCAGGGCCAGTTGCTCGGGGTGGGTGAGCAGGGCGTGCACCGCGTTGCCTATGAGGTTGACGGTGGTCTCGTGCCCGGCGACGAGGACCAGCAGGAGCGTGTCGATCAGCTCCTGTTCGGTCATCGTCTGCCCGTCCTCGTCCCGCGCGCTGACCAGGACACTGGTCAGGTCCTCCGCGGGCTCCTGGCGCTTGAGCGCGGCCAGGCCCTGCAGCAGCTCCTGGATGGCCACGTACGTGGCACCGGCCTCCTCCGGGTCGACGGAGGTCATGATGATCTCCGACATCCGGGCCAGCTCGCTGCGGGTGCCGCCCTCGGGGATGCCGAACAGTTCGCAGATGACCTGCATCGGCAGCGGGTGGGAGAAGGACTCGCGCAGGTCGACCACGGCATCGGCCGGGGCCTCGGCCATCCGGTCCAGGAGGTCGGCGGTGATGCGCTCGACGGAGGGCAGCATCGCGTCGGTGCGGCGGGCCGTGAAGGCCGGTGCGATCAGCTTGCGCAGCCGCCGGTGGTCGCTCCCGTACGCCGTGAACATGTTGTTCACGCCGACCCAGGTCGCCAGCCAGGAGTCCTGGTACTCGCCCCGCTGCCAGGCGGGCCAGTGCTGCCGGGCGTCCTTGGAGACCCTGGGGTCGGTCAGCAGTTCCTTGAGGAGGGAGTGCCGGGTGATGGCCCAGGCCTCGGGGCCGTCCGGGAGCCGGACGAGCGTGGCGGCGCCTAGCTCGCGGAGGCGGGCTGCTTCTGCGTGGACGTCGGTTCCGGCCGGGTCGATGGCGACGGGCTGCTGTCCCATGGGGTGGCTCCTGCCTGGTGGGGGGTGATGGGAGTGAAACGGGCCGGCAGGGCTGCGAGAGCCCGCTGGAAACCTCCGGGCCGCCATTGCAACTGCTGCTCGGGAACGGCGAGTTCGATGTCGGAGAGCCAGGCGGTGAGCCGCTCGATCGCGGTGGTGGCGATCACCAGCGCGTGCCGCTGCACGGGGCATGCGTGGGGCCCTGACGACCAGGAGAGATGGGCGCCGCTGCCCGAGCGGTGCTCCTCGTGGGAGACCGTCCCGGACTGCGTGTTGGCCGCCGCGTAGGACACCAGGACGAGCTGTCCCGCCCTGACCCAGGTGCCGTGGAAGAACACGTCGCGGCGCGGGTAGTGCGCGGAGTAGTTGGCCATCGGCGGGTCGTTCCACAGCACTTCCTCGATGGCGTCCCGCGCGGTGAGCGCGCCGCCGGAGAGGGTGCTGTAGTAACGGTCGTCGGAGAGCATCCGCGACAGCGCGTTGCCGATGAGGTTGCCGAGGGGCTCGTTGCCCGCCGCCATCGTCAGCACGATCTGCTGGATGACCTCCTCGTCGGACAGCCCGTTGGGGTGGTCCAGGAACCACGACGTCACGTCGGGGCCGCGCTGCGCCTTCTTGGTGGCGACCATTTCCATGATGTACGCCTGGAACGCGGCGTTCGCGTTGTTGGCCTCCTCCGGCGAGGCCCCGTCCATCAACCCGCCGACGGCGGCGATCAGTTGATGGCCGTACGAGTCGGGCATGCCGAAGAGGTTGTTGAACATCAGCATCGGCAGCAGTTGCGCGTACTGCGAGACGAGGTCGACCTGTCCCGTCGCGCCGAAGCCCTGGATGAGGGTGTCCGCCGCGTGGCGCACCCGGGCGCGCAGTTCGTGCGGTTCGACGAGCCGGAAGCTGTCGGTGATCACCTGGCGGTAACGGCGGTGCACGTCACCGTCGTTGAAGAGGGCGTTGGCGCGCCACCCCAGCATCGGGATGACCGCCGAGTCGGGCGGCACCGTCTCCATCCAGGCGCGCGAGTCCTTGGACCAGGTGGTGTCGTCGTTCAGCAGCTCCAGCGCGGCCCGGTAGTCGGTGACCAGCATGGCCGTCACGTCGGGCGCGATCTCCACCGGAGCGAGGGCCCCGTACCGGCGCAGATGTGCGTAGTAGCGGTGCGGGTCCGCGGCGAACTCCGGGTCGTAGAGCCGGACGAGCGTGTCGCGGTCGCCGTTGTCGAGGGGATGGCTGCCGGTCCGGGAGGAGACGGGGTCGCCGTGCGCGTGCGCGGGGCAGCCCGGCGGCGGTGCGGCACCTGGTGGGTGCGGGGAGGTCAAGGATTCTCCTGGGGCGTGTGGGCCAGTACGTGACCGACGAGGGCGATGAGCGCGTCGACGGACTGGTTCTGGTCGCGGGCGTCGCACATGACGAGCGGTGTCTCGGGGTGCAGATCGAGGGCTTCGCGGAGCTTCTCGGCGTCGTAGTGCGGGGCGTCGGGGAAGGTGTTGACGGCGACGGCGTAGCGCAGCCCGGCCTCCTCGATGATGTCCATCACCTCGAAGGAGTCCGCGAGGCGGCGGGTGTCGGCGAGGACCAGGGCGCCGAGGGCGCCGCGTGCGATGTCCTGCCACAGCGGCCGGAACCGCTTCTGGCCGGGCGTACCGAACAGGTAGAGCACCAGGTCGCCGGGGAGCGTGAGCCGGCCGAAGTCGATGGCGACGGTGGTGGTGGTCTTGTTCCGGACGCCGGCGAGGTCGTCGACGATCGCGCCGGACTGCGTCATGACCTCTTCGGTGTGCAGCGGCGGCGTCTCGGAGAGCGTCCGGATGAGCGTGGTCTTGCCGACTCCGAACGGGCCCGCGACGAGGAGCTTGACCAGGGTCTGGTCGGCATTCGACAGGTACATGTGGTCGGTGTCGGGACGTGCGGCGCTTGAGGTGTCAGGACTTGAGAGAGCGGAGTCCATCGAGAACCCTCTCCAGGATCTGCCGGTCGAATTGCTCGGCTTCGGGAATGGGGACACGGGCGTGCAGCCGCCCGGTGTCGACGAGGTCGGCCACCAGGACCTTCGCCACACTCACGGGCAGCTTGAGGTGGGCTGCCACCTCGGCCAGAGACAACGCCCCGGGCTGGAGAAGTTCCAGGATCCGGTGCTCTTCCGGGCGTACATCACTGGTGATCGGCATTCCCGCACTGCGCAGCAGCGAGAGCCTGTCCAATGTGTTGCGGCTGGGCCGGGCGCGTCCGCCGGTCGCCAGATAGGCCGGTACGAGGCGCCTGTTGCTCTGGCGCGGGGTCATGCGGGGCTGCCGAGATCCCGAGCCGGGCTGTTCATTGCCTTGGTGCCGAGGGTGTTGACCTGGACCTGCATGTGGTGCGCGACGATTCCCATGTTGACCTCCGGTGCCGCGAACACGGCGAGGCAGGTGTTGCGCCCCGCGGGGATCGCGAAGACCCAGCCTTCTTCGGACTCGATGACGGTCTGGCGCAGGGTGGCGTCCTCCTGTTCGGCGAAGGCGGCGGTCACCGCCCGCCCGGCGCCCTGGAGCGCGGACATCATCGCGGCGACACCCTCCGCGGCCTCGCGCCTGAGGCCGGGCGAGGCTCCTTCGATGAAGCCGTCGCCGGAGATCACCGCGGCGTGAGTGACGTGCGGCAGCTCCAGGAGCGGAGCCAGCACCCAGGACTTGTCCTCGGTGACACGGCGGCGTGTGGGGGTGTTCATGAGAGTGCGTTCCCTTCGGGGCGGCGAGGGGGTTCGGGGGTACGAGGGGGCTCGGGGCGGTGGGGAGCTTCGGGGCTGTACGGGGGCTGGGCGGCGGCCCGTCCGGACTCGGTGCCCTGCTGGAGGGCGGCCCAGCGGGAGGCGTTCTCCTCCGGGCTGCGCGCGGGGGACGGTTCGGCGCGCGGGACGCTCTGCTCGACGTCGGCGGCGGCCCTGCGGCGGTGCCTGCGGGGAAGCTCGCCGTCGGCGCTCTCGCCGGGGGCGCTCCCGTACTCCTCGGCAAGGGCCTGTACGGAGGTCTCGGCAGCGGCGGCGACCGGAGCGGTACGGGACGGCAGCGGCGCGTGCGCGGTGACGGGCGCGGTGCGGGACGGCAGAGGGGTGTGCCGGCTGTCCGGTGCGCCGGACTGGTGCGGCAGGGGTGCCATCACGGACATGGGCTGCCGGCTCTCGTCGAGGACGGTCAGGAGGGGGTCGCCCGGGATGTACACGACGGCGCGCACCCCGCCGTAGGGGGACGGCTCGACGTGCACGCCGAAGCCGTACTGCCGCACGAGCTGGCCTGCGGCGGCGAAACCGGACCGGGGCGGGTCGCCGAGCTGGGTGAACAGCAGCTGGTCGTCGCCCGACAGCAGCTCCTTGGCGCGCTGGAGCTCGTCCGCGTGCATGCCCACGCCGTAGTCGTCGATGATGACCGACGCGCCGCGGTTGCCCTGCTGGAGGGTGACCGCGACGGGCAGCCCGTGGTGCGAGTGGTGCAGCGCGTTGGCCAGCAGCTCGGTGACGGTGATGGCGATCGGCTCGACGGCTCGGGCGACCACGGCGACCGGGTCGCGCAGCTGGTTGCTGACCTGCACCCGCTCGTAGCCGCGCAGCCGGGACGAGGCTCCGACGACGAGTTCCGCGAGGTAGGAGTCCTCCCGGGTGAGTCCGGGCCAGGCCCCGCAGATCACGCCGGTGGCCTGGATGCGGCGCAGCGCCTGCTCGTTGAGGAAGTCGGCGGCCAGCAGGTCCTGGGCGATGCCCGGGTCGTCGTAACGGTGCTGCATGTCCTGGAGCGACGTCTGGAGCTGGTAGAGCAGCGCCTGGATGGTGGTGGTCGCACCGCGCAGGGTGGACTGGGCGGCCGCGTCGACGCGCTCCCGCTCCTTGGTGACCGCCGCGCCGGTCTGTTCCAGTACGGCGCTCAGCGCGAGGTCGGTGCCGGTGCCCGCGAACCGGGCGTCGAGCAGGCCGCGTACGGGCACGTGGGGGTGCGCGAGGGCCAGCGACAGGTCGGGGAGGCGGGCGCCGGCGAGATGCTGGATCTCTGCCTCGACGGCCCGCAGACGGGCGTTGAGTTCGTTGCTCGTTTGCAGGGAAGCGGTGTTCTGCCCCTCGGACGTGGTGAGTCGCTGTCGAAGGTCGGCGCTTTGCATCCGGGCGCGGACCACGGTCGCCGTCAGAACCACGGCGGCGGCCGTACCTGCGCTGAGGCACCACAACAGCGCCTCGGGTATGGATGTCATCGAGATCCTCGGGTGGGGGACGATTCCGGTCGGCCCGTATCAGGAGCGGAGCCGATCTTCGAGTGATGCTACCCGCGAGTTGACGGACCGTGAGCTGCTCCCCCGGGTAGCGGCTGAGAAGTGCGGAAGATGCGGTTCCGCCCGCGATGCCCCGGTCGGTGGCGAACTCGAACTCCGTTGTACCTGAGGCAAGTTGGTTGAACTTTGCAGGGGTGGGCCCGGTGTCCGGAAACCGACAAGCCTGACAACCCCGGTTACTTTCAGAGGAGTTGACTCCTGCCCCGACTGCCACACGGTATTCGGGGGTAGAGCGTGCGAAGACCGGAGACCTTGCGGAGCCGAGGTGTCATGACCGGAAACAGGCGCACCACCGGGGTGCGCGAGGAGAAGGGCAACCACGCCATGAACAGATCCGCCCCCAAGCACCTGCCCCGCGCAAGCCTCGCGCTGGCCACAGCCTTGGCATCCATCGCGCTCTGCGGCACGGCCGGCGCGACGAGTACGGCAGGCGCGGTGAGTCCAGGGGGTACGGCGAGTGCGGTCGTGGCCGGGAGTGGGGCGGGCGGCAGCGGGTCGGCCGTGGGTGTGCGGACGGGCAGTGAACGGGCTTGTCCTGTCGTGTACTTCGACCTGGGCGAGACCCTCGTGCACACCGCCGAGGACGGCAGCATCGGCTATCGGGCCGGTGCGGCCGACTATCTGCGTGCCCTGCGCGAGCGCCGCATCAGGATCGGTCTGATCACCAACGTTCCGCCCGCCTGGGGCGCGACCGACGCCGAGCGTGCCGCCAGGCTGAAGAAGGAGGTCGACGCCACGTGGCGTGGCTCCGCGCCCTTCGCCTGGAAGGACTTCGGCGACCGGATCCTCACGCCCCGCACCGAGGCGGAACGCAAGCCGGCCCCCGCCCTCTGGCAGCGCGCGAAGGCGAACTCCGGCCGCTGTCTGCTCGTCTACCAGGCGGAGACGGCCGAGGAGGTCGAGGTCGCCGCCTCGCTGGGCCACCTGCCGTACCAGATCGGACTGCCGCACCGGCCCGCGTACCTCCCGGCCTGGCTGATCGGACTCCTCGGCAACCGGTCCCGCTGACGTACGCGACCTGCTGACAGGCCGACAAGGTGCGTACGTCAGCGGGGGAGCGGCCGGGGCGCCGTTACGTGCCCGTCCGGCGGCGCCCGCGGGCGGTCAGCCGGTCCGCGCCGGCCGCATCGTCCGCGTCGCCCGCGTCATCCCCGTCCGCCGCCGGGGCCCCGGCGGCGTCCCGGTGCAGCACCCCGCTGCGCAGCAGCAGCTGGAAGGCCCCGAGCAGCACCGCCGTGGCGAGCGCGCTGTGCCACAGCAGGGCGTCCAGGTGTCCGGCGGAGAGATAGGCCCCCGCGGCGACCGCGGCCAGTGCGCACACCGCGCGGTCCACGATGCTCTCGATCGACAGCAGCGTGGCGCGCGGGGCGTGCGCGGGCACCGCGTCGTTCACCAGCTTGCGCTGGATGGGATACGCGAAGCCGGTCCCGGCGGCGAACAGGCAGAGCAGCCCGACCACCACCCACGGCCCGCCGAGGGTCATCGCCGCCAGGGTCCCCGCGAGCGCGAGGCTGAGGATCGACACCCAGGCCACCGGGGTCAGGCGACGGCTCAGCCACTGGGGGCGAGCCGAGGCCACCGCCTCCGCCACCGTCATCGCGGCCAGCACCCCGCCGTGCGAGGCCTCCGCGATGCCGTGGTCGAGCAGGATCGGCTGGAAGAGGTTGACCTGGCAGATCCGGGACAGCGTGAAGACCGCCACGCCCTGCACCATCACCAGGGCCAGCCAGCGAGAGGACGCGACGCAGCGCAGCGCGGAGCCCGCGTCCCGCAGGAACGCGCCGCCCCTGCGCCCTCCGCCCGCCGGTTTCTCCGTACCTCCGCCTGTACCGCCGCCCGCCCCCGCGAGCCGGGGCAGCGCGACGGCGCAGGCCAGGGAGCCCGCCGCGCTGACGGCGCTGAGTACGTACGGGGCCGCGTGGGCGACCGCCATCAGGGGCCCGACCAGCGGCCAGCACACGACCTTCGCCGCAAGACCCAGCGCCCGTGCGGTGCCCTCCGCCTTCAGATAGTGCTCGTCGCACTTCTCGGCCCGCAGCCCGTCGTACAGATAGGCGCTTGCCGCTCCCGAGGTGAGCGAACGGCCCGCGGCGATCGCGAGGAAGTGGACGAGGAAGCCGGTGTACGAGGCGCTGAACACCGGTGCCAGGTTCGCCGCGGTCATGACGACCGCACCGGCCCGCAGACAGTTGCGGGTGCCGATCCGGTCGGCGATCAGCCCGGTCGGGATCTCGAACAGGCAGAAGGCCACGTAGTAGATGCTCTGGATGCCGAAGATCTGCCCGTCGGAGAGCCCGGCCGCCTTCTGGTAGGCGTAGAATACCGGCATCCACCACAGCAGGTTGAACAGCAGCTGGAAGCCGTAGTTGAGCCGGATGATCCGGCGGGCGGTCACCGTCAGGCCGCTGCCGCTGGCCCTGCCGCCGCCGGCTGCCCGTCGGCGCGCCCTCACAGCGCGTACGGGCGGATCTGGACCAGCCGGAAGTCGCCCTGCTCGGTCATCAGCCACTCGATGTCCAGCGGCTTGTCCACGTCGGACCCGCCGATGTCCGATCCGCTGAAGTGGGACTGCAGGAGCCGCCCGGTCAGCGACAGATCGGCGAGGCGGGCGCGGGTGGTGGCGGACAGCGCCTCGCCCCAGGAGCCCAGGGCGACGGTGCGGCCGCCGCCCTCCACCGTGTTGTACAGGTACTGCTGCGGCAGGACCGACCCGTCGACCACCTGCTCGGGGGAGCCGGGCGAGCAGTTGAGGTAGACGTTGCGGAAGTCCTCGCGGCGGGTCGGGTTGCAGGTCACCAGGACGCCGCCGAGCGAGGCGGGCACGTACTCCTGGATGATCACGCCCATGTACGTGTCGTCCAGTGAGATGCCGACCTGGTGGCGCAGCCGCACGCTGCGCGGCGACACCAGGGAGGCCCACACCTGGCGCACCGCGTCCAGGAGTTCGTCGGCGGAGTGGACGGTGGTGACGGAGTCGTAGACGCCCGCTGCGGAGAAGCCCGGCAGGTCCTCGGCGTTGGAGGAGGAGCGCACCACCAGCCGCCCGGTGGGGAAGGCCCCGCAGATCTGCCGGGTGACGGACTCGGGCAGCGGTGTGTGCCGGATCCGGTGCTGGAGCTGCAGGCAGAGCGAGTCCAGGACGTCGGTGGCGTCGAGTTCGAGTGCCATCTTGAGCTTGCCGATGCCCTGCTGGATGGCGGGGGAGGAGGCGAGGAAGTGCTGCTGGAGCGCGAACGGGAGCGCGACACCCTGCGGAGCACCGACCGTCGTGGCGACGAACTCGGCCGCCCCGCCGCGGAGTTCGGCGGCGGAGGGCGCGTTCAGTCCGAGCCGGGCCGCGAGGTGCCCGTAGAGGTCCTCGCGCGGCGGGCGGGGCCGCCCGTAGAAGGCGGTCAGGTCGGCCGTACGGCTGTCGAGCACGTGGTGCAGCTCGCCGAGGTTGGCCGCCTTGGTGCCGTACCGGTCCCGGTCCGCGCCGCGCAGCCGGTGCAGGGCCAGTACGGGGGCGTCTTCGAGCAGGGGCCGTTCGAGGCGGATGCGCTGCTGGTGCCAGGCCGGAGCCCGCAGCTCCGGTTCGTTCTCCAGCCGCTCCAGGGATATCTCGTCCTCGCACACCCGGTAGCGGACCCACGCGCCGTCCAGGCCGTCCTTCTCGACGAGCTGTTCCAGGTCGCGCACGATCGCGTTGGGTATGCCCCAGCCGGAGGCGAGGACGTTGGTGTGCGAAAGGGGGGTGATCGGCGCGGTGTTGAGGAATCCGGCCACCCGGGGCACGTCGTCCGGCAGGCACGGCATGGCCACGATGTCCGACCAGCCGAGCCCGTCCGCCTCGGCGGCGTACTCCTCGTTCGTACGGAAGAACCGCAGCCGGCCGGTGGCCTCGCCGGGGTTGAGCGGCGTCCGCGTCCTGGAGCCGAAGAGCTCGTGGCTCAGGATGCGGGGCACGCGCAGTTCGCTGATCGCCGCCAGCTCCTCCTCCTGCCCGTGGTTGGCGGGCTTGAGCAGCACCGGGAACCTGCTGTCGACCCGTTCCCGTACGAACTCGTAGAAGAACGCGAGCAGTTCGCCGCGCATGGTGTCGGCCTCGGTCGTCTCCAGGACGAGGAAGGTGCGCTCGCGGCCCTCCGTGTCCTCGTCGGTGTGCAGGGACAGCACACCGAGCAGGAACCGGCGCTCGGGGTCCATGTAGACGGAGGCGTTGAAGGCGTCCAGGCCGGCGTCGAGTGCGGCGAGTTCCATGCCCAGGACGCGGGTGGCGATGTAGTTGACGTGGAAGGGGTGCGCGGCGGTGTCGAGCAGGTGCCAGGTGTTCTCGGCACGGTCGACGACGACCTTGAGGTACGGATGACCGGCCAGGACGCCGGAGAGCGTACGGAAGAGAGGCAGGGAGAGGTTCTCGCCGACGACCGTGCGGTCGGTGGCCGGTTCGGCGTTGCCGGTGAAGAGCGGGACGGTCATCGGGAGGCCTCCTCGGACTGCACGGCGGACAGAGCCTCGGGCGACGCGGCGGGCTGGACCTCGGGCCGCGCGGCGGGCTGGACCTCGGGCGACGCGGCGGACTGGACCTCGGGCCGCGCGGCGGACAGAGCCTCGGGCGACGCGGCCGGCAGGACCTTGGGCAGGGCGTCCACCAGGGTTTCGAAATCGCGGAGCACCGTCCGCGGGTCGGTGGCGGAGAGCAGGCACAGGGCCGCCATGGTGTTGGCGCCCGCGGCCGGGTCGTAGACCGGTACGAGGCTGCCGTCGGCGAGCGAGCTCTCCGCGACCACCGACAGCGCGCTGCCCCGGCTGAGACGCACGTCCGCCGAGACCACGGGGAAGTCCCAGACCCTGCGGTCCTGCCAGGCCTCGCCCCGCCCGTCGACCGCGAGGACGACGAGGGAACCCGCCGCGCCGCGTGCCTGCGCCGGAGTGAGGGCCTGTGCGGGCCACTCGACCGGGCGGCCGAGGAGATGGTCGACGAGCATGCCGACGAGGTCGAGCCCGAAGACCTCCTCGATCTGCGGCACCGTCATCGCGCCGCCGAACCTGGCGGCCGTCTCGATCAGCCACATCCTGCCGTCCGCACCGAGCTTGATCTCGGTGTGGATCCCGCAGTCCCGCAGGCCGAGGGCGTCGACGGACTCCCGTGCGAGGGCCACTATTCGGTCCTGGGCATCCTGGGGCAGCGGGGTGGGGGTGATGGCCGCGCGCTCGGTGAACGGCTCGACGGTGGGCATCCGGCCGCTGAGACAGACCGGGTGGAAGATGCCGTCCGCGACGACGCCCTCGACGCTGACGTAGTCGCCCCAGCCGGCGTCATCGAACCAGTCCGCAGCGGTGCCGGTCACGATCTCCTCGACCACGAAGTCCGCGTCCGCCTCGGCCACATGAAGCTCCGAGAACCCCAACAGGGCCGACTCGGCCATCACTTCGCGCGAGCGGCGCCAGGCGGCGGACAATTCGTGCGGCGAGCGGATGATCTGGTGCGCGGTGGAGCCCGCGCTCCAGGCCGCCTTGAGGAGCAGCGGGAAGGGCAGCGCATCGGCCGCCTCGTACAGGTCCGCCTCCGTGGCCACGGGCCGGAACTCGGGCTGCGACAGGCCGTGTTCCTGCCAGGTGCGCCGCATCAGCCGCTTGTCACGGGCGAGTGCGGCCGCGCTGCCCGCACCCGCGAGACCGAGCGCCCCACACGCCTCGGCCACGGCGACCACCGCGTACTCCGAGAACGTCAGTACCGCTTCCGCGCCCACGGCCTTCGCCCGCGAGACGATCAGCGACACCAGGTCGGAGCGCTCCGCGTCGGAAGGCGTCACGACGGAGGCGCACAGCCCCCGGGCGGAGCCTGCCACGGTGGGAGGAAGAGCGCTGAGCGCCAGCAGGTGCACTTCCGCCCGTGCGGCCGTCCTGGACAGGACGTGACCGAGCGGCGGACCACCCTTGGCATGCACTAACAGCACCGTGCTCACTGAAGTTCGTCTCCATTCGTCCGGTTGGGTACGTACCGTCTGATACGTGTCGTCGTACGGGACCGGTTGATGCGCGTAGAGCCTGGGGGGATCACCGGTGTACGTTGCGGGGAGTGTTCACCCGCACACTCAAGGGGACCAGGCGACAGGTGCCCGCACCGCCATCGGGCACGCCTGCCGTTCAGGCAAACGCCTGAGTCGCACGCCGAGTTGGCCGGGTTCCCCTGCTCACCAGGTTCCACGCCCGCCGGGTTCCCATGCTCACCGGGCCCCCATGCCCGCCGGACCTTCACGTTTCGTCATGGACGGAGAAACCGCTGTGGACGATTCCAGTCCCCGCACACCGATCGAGCACCTTGCCGCCCCCGCCGGGGCCCCGAGCCGGTACGCCGCCTTCGCGGGCCTCGTCGACCTCTCCCCGGCCGCCGCCTTCATCAGGGACAGCGAGGGCCGCTATCTGTGGGCCAACCACGCCTACGCGCACCTCTACCACACCGTTCCGGAGGAACTCGCGGGCAAGCGCATAGAGGACTTCGACGCCCCCGCCGAGGCCGACTGCTTCCGCGCCCTCGACCAGCAGGTCCTGGCCCTGGGCAGACCGGTGCGCCACACTCTCGGCTACCGGCGCCCGGACGGCAGCGCGGGCCAGGCGGTGGGCCACCGCTTCCCCGTACGGGAGAACGCGCGGACCTGCGTCGCCGGAATCTACGTCGACATCACCGACCACCTGCGCGCCATGGTCCAGCGTCAGGAGGCCGAGGAGCACCTGCAGGCGCTGCGCGACCACAGCGGGCTGCCCTGCGCCCTGCTGTCGGCGAACGGACGCGTGATCGAGGCGAGCGCGGCGGCCGCCGAACTGTTCCAGCTGAGCCCGCCCGACCTGGTCGGCCGCCGTGTGCACACCCTGCTCGCCCCCGAGCCCGGCCTCGACCGGCTGCACGGAAAGTGGAACTGTCTGATAGCCCGCCGCACCAGAAGGGTGGAGACGTCGGCGCTGCTCGTCGACACGCAGGGGCTCCAGCGCCGCGCCCAGCTCCACCTGACCACGGTCGGCCACTCCGCCGCCCGCGCCCGGCACGTGTGGGCCGTCGTCACCCACCAGAGCCTCGCCCACGAGGCCCATCCGCCGCTCACCGCCGCGCAGGTCCGCATCCTCTCGCTCCTGGCGGAGGGCAGCAGCAACGGCGACATCGCCACCTCACTGAAGCTGTCGAGGCAGACGGTGGACTACCACCTGAGCCGGCTGCGGGAACTCCTGGGCGCCGCGACCCGCCCCGCCCTGGTGGCCCGCGCATACGTCCTCGGCATCCTCGCCCCGCGCGCCTGGCCCCCGCGCTCGGCGACGGCGGCCCATCCGCTCAGCACCGCGTAACGCACCCGGCCGGGCGCGGAGCTGGAGGGCCGGGCCTGGTGTCGGGGGCCGGGCCAGGCGTCGGGGGCCGGGCCGGGCCGGAACTCCCTCAGAATTTGCCGTAGTTCACCTGCCAGGTGGGCAGCCCCATCCGGCGCCACAGCTCGACCACCCGGTCCCGGTCGTCCAGCGAGACCCGTACCGCGAACCGCTCGCGGACGTGCGTGTCGAAGAGTTCGGCCTTGACGATGTCGTCGCGCCGCTGGTCGCGGACGGGCCGCATCCACAGCTCGTCGTACGGCACGTCGTGCCGCTTCAGCCACTCCTCGGTCTGCTCCCGGAACTCCTCGCCGCGGCCCGACAGCAGCACGAGCGTGTCGCCGTGGGTCTGCCGGAACGCGAGCAGCGCGTCCCGTACGGACGGGTTCAGCACGTCCAGGCCGCACCGGGTGAAGTCGTACGCGCCCCGGTCACCGGTCAGCGCGAGCGTGCCGTCGATGTCGCACATGACCGCCGAGGGCAGCGCCGGGTCGGGCACGTAAGGGGCCACCGGGGGCTGGTCGTTGAACCAGCCGTCGGTGAGCCGCCAGCCGCCCTTGGTGGCCTTGAGGTGCTTGTCGGCCAGTATCCGGACGATGTCCTCACCGACCGGGTTCGCACGCGCGGCGTCCCTGCGTACGCACTCCTCCAGCGGTACGCCGGTGAAGTCGTGCACCACGAACACGGCCTGCCCCGCCACCGCCGCCTTGAGCCGCTTCGGGATGTGCGGGGTGAGGTGCGTGTTGTCGACGACCACGTCGAAACCGCCGTCGACGGCCGCCCGGACGGCCGCGTCCTGGACGGCCAGTACGGTCTGCTCACGGGCGAACGAGCGCGCGCGGCCCTCGGGGGACTCGTCGCGGTCCCGGTTGCGGGCGGCGGGCAGGTCGAGCATCGCCCGCAGGTCGTCCAGGTTGACCCGCCGCATCCGGCCTCCGGACTCGGCCTGGAGCGCGCGGGCCGCGGTGGTCTTGCCTGACGCAGGCAGGCCGGTCATGACGTGTACCACCGGCCTGGCCGCCTCTGGTACGGAAGCTTCGGGTGTGGTTGCTTCGGGAACGGAAGCTTCGGGTGTGGTTGCTTCGGGCATGGTTCAGCTGTCCTCATCGGTTTTGAACGGGTCGGCGGCCACCGGCTTCAGGGAGCGCCACACCAGGAGTTCGGTCGGCTTTCCCGCGAGCCGCTGGAACATCGCCGCCCGTACCGCGCGGTCTGCAAGCGCTTGTGCGGCGCGGGCGAACGCGGCCCGGTCACCGCCGAGATGAGCGATCGTCGCATACGCGTCGTCGATGGCACGTTCCCGGTCCGTGAGGGCCTCCTCCAGCCGGGCGATCACCCCGCGCACCCAGGCGTCGAACTCGTCGGGCACCTGCTCCAGCAGGTCGTCCAGCGGGGTTGCACCGGTCGCCTCCGCGACCGACGAACCGACCGCCTGCGCGACCGCCTTCACCGGGTGGTCCCGGAAGCGCTGGATTCCGTACCCCCGCCAGATGTCCCGCTCGGTGATCCCGGTGAGCACCTTGTGCAGCCGTACGTACTCGGCGATCTTCACCTTGGTGCGCAGGCCGGAGGCGAACCGTACGACGAAGCCCTCGGCGTCGGTGCCGGTGGCCACGCCGCCGCCGGGCAGCGTGTTCGAGGTGCTCAGTGCGACCAGTTCGGCGAGCGGCATCGCAGGCCACACCCGTACGACCGAGCCGATCGGCTGCCAGCCCACGGCCGCCTCGGCGAGCGGCACTTCGGCGCCGTCGGGGCCGAACGCGGCGAGCAGCACGAGGTCGCGCCGCTCGCCGTAGTTCACGACGATGCGGTTCTCCGGGTAGAGGATCTCCGCGAGGTAGGTCGTGCCCGGGAGCAGCCCGCCGGTGTCCTTGGTCGCGAGCAACCGGCCGGCCCAGGTGGCCTGTTCACTGGTGAAGGAGCCCTTGGACGCGACGTGCCAGCGCCCGGAGTGGTGGAAGACGATGCCGAGACTTCCGTCGACCTTGTCGTACACCTCGAAGGGCTCGTCGGGCAGCGCCGGTGCGTAAGGGCGCTCCCGCGCGTGCTCGGCCGCGTTGAAGAACTTCGGCAGCGGCAGCGCCACCACGTCCCCGGTCTCGTCGTCGACGACCAGCCCGCGGCAGCGCGTGGTCACCTCGGTCCAGTGCTGTTCGTACTGGCAGGTCCGGGTGTACGAGTAGATCGACAGCGGCAGCCGGGGGTGCGTCCGGCGCGAGACGTGACCGGTTTTGACGGCCTTGGTGAGGTCGCCGGGCTGCATGAGGTGATCGAGACGGATTCGGGCCGAAGACATGAGGTTTCTCCTGGTTCAAGTCCCCTCATTCTGTCGTGACGGATGATCCGGAAGGAAACGATTAACCAGCCCCTCGGCCCGTCTCCGGCCGCTCCGTCCGCGCTCTCTCCGGCCCCTCCGTCCGCTCTCCGGGGGTCAGCGCACCGGCCGGGGCAGGCGGACGCGGACCAGGGTTGTCTCGATGCCGCTGTCGACCAGGCGGCCCCGCGCGTCGAAAGCCTTCGGGCCGTCGGTCATGCCGAAGTCGTTGTCGTTGAGCAGGACGAGCGTCGAGGAACCCTCGACAGCGATGCCCTCGATCTTGCCGGGAACGCCCTTCACCGTGTTCAGGTCGACCACCAGGCGCTTGGACAGCACCGGGACGCCGGCCGCCGCAGGATCGCCGAGCTGCTCCAGGGAGGGCGAAGTGGCGGACTCCCAGCGGGAGTTGAGGATGTCGTTGGCGGGCCGCAGTCGGACTTCGTACAGCCGCGCGGACTTGTCCGTACGCTCCTGGACCAGCAGCCGGTCGCCGCCGAGCGCGACCAGCGCGGAGAGCTTGAGCTCGGACGTCTTGGTCTGGCCCGGCTCGACGACACCGACCGCGTCGAAGCGGTAGGCGTACTCGGCGGTGACCTTGTTCTTGCGCGGCGAGAAGCGCAGCAGCCGCGTGGTCCGGGAGCCCTCCCCGGCAGCCTTCCCCGGGTTGAGCAACGGGCTCTGCAGGCCGAGGACCAGATCGCCGCCCGGCAGCAGCGCCAGCCCCTCGAAACCGCGGTTGACCTTGCGCTTGAGGAGGACCGAAGGCAGCGACTCGATCACCGGGTAGCCGGCCCCGGTCAGCTTCAGCCCCTTGGGCACGTGCCGGGCGAGCACCCGCCCGTGCGCCGAGACGTGGACCAGCGAGGGCCCGTACTCGTCGACCAGCCAGAAACTGCCGTCCCGGTCGCGGACGAGACCCTCGGTGTCCAGACCGTTCGGGTTGTACGGGAGGGGCTTCGTGGCGTTGTAGTTGTAGGGGGCCTCGTCGCGGCCCGCCTGGTTCGGCAGACCGGTCACGGGCTTGCCGCCGGCGGTGGTCAGCGGGATCGACCGCAGCACCTGGACGCGGCCGCCGACGGTGCGGATCTTCACGATCGCCGGGTTGAACCCGGGCACCGGGAAGGTGCGCCGCTTCTCCTTGCCGACCTCTATCTGCCCGTTGGGGCCGCGGTCGGTGACGGTCCAGTACTCGCCGCGCCGCTCGGCCGGGTACAGGTCGCTGCCGATGCCGCCCAGGTCGACTCCGCGGTCCTCGCCGACGGTGCCGGGCAGCAGCCGGTTGCTGAAGGCACCCAGCCCCGTGTCAGGCAGCGTCGAGGTGGAGACGACGCGGGCGCGGTCCGGGTGGTGGTGCCGCGTCGGGGCGGCCGCGTCGGCCGTGCCCACGACGGTCGTGAGCGCGAGCACGGTGGACAGCGGCAGCACCACGGTGGCGGGGCGGCGCAGGAGACGCGGATTCATCGGAGGAACTCCCTTGTACTTCGGCATGTGCTTCGAGGCGGCCGGCGACGGCCGAGGCGACTAGTAACGGTCGAGAATGAGCTGCGTCTTGAGGATGTCGCCGCGGTACAGCCAGCCCTTGGCCTCGGCGACGGCGATGGAGTCCTTGTGCAGCTTGGCCGCCGCGGCGGGATCGCCGGTCTTGAACGACAGCTCGACGACGTACTCCGTACCCGATCCGCTCGCACCGACCACCGGCAGCACCTCGATGCCGGCGTCGTCGGAGCCGCCCCACGCACCGCCGTACACCTTGGCCGTCACCGGGCCGTGCGCACGGGAGGCGCCCAGCGTGCTCGTGCCCCAGCCGGCCGTCTTCGCGTCCGCCAGCTTGCCGGGGATGTCGTTGACCAGCCAGCCGCGGCCGGTGTCGCCCGACGGCATGGAGGTGCCGGAGTAGCCCGTGGCGCTGCGCTTCTTCTCGGTGCTGAAGCTCAGGGTCTGCTTGCCGTAGCCCCAGTCGACCTCGGCCTTGTAATTGGTGTCGCTGCTGTCGAAGCCCGCCGCGTTGGCCGCGTTCAGGGCCGCGTCGAGGTTCCCGTCCGTGACGGGGAAGCGCTTCTTGTACGTCTCCTCGAAGGACGAGCCGTCCTTGTGGCGCAGCCGGACGCTCCACCCTTCGGCGTCGAGGGCGCGGGCGTCGGTGTCGTAGTAGCTGTACGAACGGGCCTTCGCGGAGCCCGTGATGCCGAACGCCGACCGGACGGCCGCCGTCGGAGCGTGGGACGCGTCGAGCGCCGCAGCCGTGAGGTTGATCTTCACTTCGTACGTGGGGACGGCGTTGCCGGCGGCGTGGGCCGGGGCGGCGGGGGAGAGGAGCGCGGCGGAAACGGCGAGAGCGAGCACCGAACCGGCGGTGGCCGGGCGGAAGGCCCGAGAAGTGGAGGTCATGTGACAGATGATCACGGCCAGGTGTGAGGAATGGGTGACCCTTGGAGGTGGGTGAGGTGAACCGTGGGTGTCCAGCAGGACCGGCTGATCCGTCCAGCAGGATCGGCTGATCCGTCCAGCAGGATCGGCTGATCCGTCCAGCAGGATCGGCTGATCCGTCCAGCAGGATCGGCTGATCCGTCCACCAGGACCGGCTGATCCGTCCGGCAGGACCGGCGCTGATCACCGGGCCCTGGTCCCGGAGGAGGAGGCCCACCGGGCCCCTGGTCCCGGGCTCGGGAACGGGCGGGCCCGAGGTCCTCGTGCCCGTGGGCGATGTGCCGCACCGGGCCGGTTTCCTAGCCTCGGGGCATCCCACGACTTACGGAGAACCATGCCCCCTCTGCACCCCGCCGTGCGCCGCGCCTCCGCCACCGGGCTGGCCCTCGCCGCCTGCCTCACCACGGCCTCCTGTCTGACCACGGCCGCCGGGGCTCCCGCAGGACTCGGCTCAGCGGCTCCCGCCGGACAGGCTGCCGGGACTCCCGCCGCGCAGGGCTCCCAAGCCCCCGCCGGACCCGGATCCGGTTCGCCGCTCGACCGCTACTACCAGCAACGCCCCCATTGGGGCAGCTGCGCCAAGGGCCCCCAGGACACGGCGGGCCGCACCATGGACGGCACCGGCCTGCAATGCGCCGACCTGACCGTGCCGTTGGACTACGCCGACCCCCGGGGACGGACGATCACCGTGGCGGTCTCCCGGCTCAAGGCCACCGACACCCGCCACCGCATCGGCACGATCCTCCTCAACATCGGCGGGCCCGGCGGACCCGCCCTCCAGGTCCCGCCGGTCATCCGCAAGGCGATGAAGGACGTCGGTCCGCGCTACGACATCGTCGGCTTCGACCCGCGCTTCGTCGGCCGCAGCACTCCCCTGGACTGCGGCTGGCCCGTCGGAACGGCCTGGTTCTCGGCCGGCGCCGACCGGGCGGGCTTCGACAGCCAGGTCGCCCTGCAGAAGAACCTGGCCGCCAAGTGCCGCGCCGCAGGCACCTCCGTACTCCCGCGCACCCCCGTACGCCCGCACACCTCGGTGCTCCCGCACATCAGCACCCGCAACACCGCCCGCGACATGGACATCGTCCGAGGCGCGCTCGGCGAGCGGAAGATCTCCTACCTGGGGTACTCGTACGGCACCTATCTGGGCACGGTCTACACGCAGATGTTCCCCGGCAGGTACGACCGGGTGGTGCTCGACGGTGCGTTCGCCCCGGGCGACTACGGCCCCCGGATGCTCAAGGGCTCCGAGCGCGAGAACGAGAAGGCGCTCGCCGACTGGGCGGCCTGGGCGGCGAACCGGCACGACACCTACGGCCTCGGCCGTACCCGTGCGGCGGTGCTCGCCACCGTCGACCGCATCGTCGCGGCGTCCGCGCGCAAGCCGCTGCAGGTCGGCACCGGCGCCGACACCTTCCGGCTCGACGACACCCAGGTGCCCGCCCTCCTCTTCACTGCCACCGCGGACGACACCGACCCGGCACGGGCCTCCTTCGGCGAGCAGATGTCCGTACTGGCCAGGGCCGCCGACGGAGCGGCGCCGACCGCCCTGTCACCGGAGTTCGCCGCGTCGCTGCGCTACCTGCTGCAGGGCGGGACCGAACCCTCGGGCGTACAGCAGGCGATCATCTGCGGGGACGTGGCGGCCCCGCGCGATCCCCGGTCCTACTGGCGGGACATCGAACGCAGCCGCGCCGCACACCCGCTCTTCGGACCGATGACACGCAACATCGGCCCGTGCGCCTTCTGGGACCGGCCGCGTGAAGAGCCCACCCGGGTACAGCGGGACGCCCCGGCACTGATCGTGGCCGCCACCGGCGACCCGCGCACCACGTACCGGAGCAGCGTCGCACTGCACGACCTGCTGCCGAGCTCCGCACTGCTCACCCTGAAGGGCGCCAACCGGCACGGCCTCTACGGGCGTTACGGCAGCACGTGCGTGGACGACGAGGTCAACCGCTACCTGGCCACCGGCAAACTGCCGACGAAGGACCGGACGTGCGTCAAGGAGCCCCGCACGGACCGGAAGGGCTGACCACCCCGTCCAAGGCACACGCTCCAGGGCCTGTCCGGCGGATCTTGCCGCGGTCGCGTGCCCTGGCACGCACATCTGCGGCGTTCTCGTCAATCGACGACGCTCCGCGTCGCCTCAATCCTCCGCCTTGCAGCTGCACGCACCATGCCCCGCTCAGCGGTAGTGAAAGGGCAAGGTCACTCCCATGCGGCCTGATCCGCCGGACAGGCCCTAAATGTCCGCACAGATCCGACGGGCCTCGGCCAGGTCCTTCTTCACCTCGGCGTTGAATTCGTACACCACTTGGTGGCGCTGCTGCGCCCGGTGGAGGGCGGCTGCGAGCGGCTTGTACGCCGGGTCGCCCGCAGCCGCTGCGGCGGACAGTGCGTTGGCCCCGCTCCAGCGGTGGAGGGACACATCGCCCTCGTCGGCCTTCGTCATGTACTTCGACTCGTCGAAGCCGGCGAGAGCGGCGCAGGCACCGCGCGCATCGGTCGCCGGCCCCGTCGGGGACGTGGCCCCGCTGTCGTCCCCCGTGACCGCCCAGGCCGCCCCCACGCCGGCGGCGCCCAACAGCAGCCCGGCCGCCAGGGCTGCCACGAGCAGACCGGTGCGGCGTGGCGCGTCGGCAGAGCCGCGGGCAGGGGCGGGTACGGGCGCGGGAGATGGCTGTTGATGTGACATGTCCCCGACCGTACACGCCACCAGTATCACCCGGTGGCGTTTCTCCCCGTACGCTCCAAGAACCCCAAGGCCAGCGCATCACTGCAGGTCAGGCCTGGTGGCGTAACACCGCCGCAACATCGCTCACCTAGCCTCGGTGGCCACAACAAGGCAGTACGAGCGAGGGGAGTGGACACCATGAACGAGCCGACGTCCGCGAACGCCCCCGGTGGGTCGCCGTGCCGGGCTGACCGGGCCCGCACGGTGGCGAACGTGCTGCGCGGGCAGGTCCTGCGCGGCGCCTTCCCCACCGGCGTACTGCCCGACGAACGGGCGCTGATCGCGGAGTTCGGCACCTCCCGCAACTCCGTACGGGAGGCCCTGACCCTGCTGTCCGACGAAGGACTCGTCGAGCGCCGCCGGGGCGTGGGCACCGTCGTCGTCGGCCGTGCGTACGAGCACCCGCTCGGCGGACTGGCCGGCCTCGCCGAGGTCCTGTGCGCACAGGGGGCCGTCGTCAACGAGGTGCGCGAGGCCCGGACCGTACAGCCGCCGTACTCGGTCGCCCGCCGGCTGGAACTTCCCGAAGGGAGCCACGCCGTCTACCTGGAGCGGCTCCGCCGGGTCAACGGCATGGCGCTGTCCCTGGACTGCACCTATCTCCTCCCCGAAGTGGGCGACCCGCTCCTCGCGCTGCTGCGGGACGCACCGAACTCCTTGCGGGACCGCGATGTCTTCGCCCTCATCGAGGCCGTGACCGGCCGGCCGCTGGGCACCGCCAAGATATCCGTCCAGGCCATGGTGGCGGACCCGGCCACGTGCGCCGTGCTCGAAATGCCCCCCGGCGGCGCGGTCCTGGCCGTGGAGCGACTGACCCGGCTCGCCGACGGCCGCCCCGCCGACCTGGAGTTCCTCCATCTGCGCGGGGACAGCCTGACGCTGCACGCCACACTCGACCGCGCCACGGGCACCGGCACATCCGACCCCGACTCCGTATGAGCACAGTCCGTACGACCGCGGCCCGTACGACCGAGGCCCGTACGACCACAGTGGCGATGTGCTGGTGCGTCACGCTGGTGGTCGGCATGGTCTCGGCGGTCAACCTGGCCATCCCCGACGTGTCCGCCGGTGAACTGCGCCCCACCGCACAGGAAGTGGTGTGGTTCGTGGACGGTTACGTCGTCCTCTTCGCCTGCCTGCTGGTGCCCGCGGGCGCGCTCGCCGACCGGCGGGGCCGCAAGGGCATCCTGATGTGCGGAATGGGCGTCTTCACGCTGGGCGCCGTCGTCTGCGCCGCGGCCCCGCACATCTCCGTACTGATCGCCGGACGCATGATCAGCGGGATCGGCGCGGCCGCCGTCCTGCCCACCACGCTCGCCCTGCTCGTCGACGGCCTCGCCGACCGCGCGCGGCGCCGGGCCATCGCGGTCTGGGCCTCCATGACAGGTCTCGCCGCCGTGCTTGGAAACGTCGGAGGCGGCGCCGCCATCCAATTCGGCACCTGGCGCACCCTGTTCGTCTGCCTGGTCCCGGCGGCGCTGGCCGCACTGGTTCTGGTGGCAGCCGTGGCGCCCACGACCCGCCGCCATCCGCGGCCGATCGCACCACTCGGCAGCGTGCTGCTGACCGCCGGGTTCCTGGCGCTGCTGTACGGGATCGTCTCGGGGCCGCAGTGGGGCTGGTCGCACCCGGCCGTGCTCGGGCCGCTCGCCGCGTCGGTGCTGCTGCTGGCCGGGTGGGCCAGGGCCGAACTGCGGTGCCGGCAACCGCTGTTGGACCCCCGGCTCTTCGCCGGGCCCGCCGTGGCGGCGGGGGCGCTGGGCATGGCGGCGCTGTTCACCGGCATGTTCGGCCTGTTCTACCTCAACGGCCAGTACCTCCAGTACGCCAAGGGCCACGGGTCGTTCGGCGCCGGAGTGCGTCTGCTGCCGATGGCCGCCGCCCTGCTGGCAGGACCGCGCTGCGGGCTGCTGCTTGAGCGGGTGTGCGGGCGCCGGGGGACGGTGGTCGTCGGGATGCTCGTCCTCTCCTGCGGGCTGGGCGCGGTCTCCGCCGCCGACTCCCACACCCCGTATGCCCTCTACGCGCTCGGCGCCGTG
Source organism: Streptomyces sp. NPDC048442 (assembly GCF_040651475.1). Taxonomy (NCBI): domain Bacteria; kingdom Bacillati; phylum Actinomycetota; class Actinomycetes; order Kitasatosporales; family Streptomycetaceae; genus Streptomyces; species Streptomyces sp. NPDC048442. The sequence continues at coordinate 127,643 of NZ_JBEZKB010000016.1, read as the reverse complement.
CTCACCGCCCTCGGCTGCGGCATCGCCACACCGCTGCTCTCGCACGCCATGATGGCTGCCCTGCCGCCGGACCGGGCGGGCGCCGGGTCCGGACTGCAGAGCCTGGCAAGGGAGTTGGGCAGCGCCGTCGGGATCGCGGTGACGGGAACTCTCACCACGGCGGTCTTCACCGCCGGGCTGCCTCTCCCGCTGGCGGGTCCTGGCCACCCGACGACGGTGGCGGAGGCCTACGCCCGTACCCCGGACCCACACCTGCGCGCCGCGGTGGTCGACGCGTTCACCGCGGGCATGCACACGGCGACCCTCGCCCTGGCGTGCGCGGTCGCCGCCCTCGCGGCCGTCATCGCGAAATGGATGCCGAAGGAGGCGGAGAAGGCGGCGGGGAATTGAGCCCGGCCCCGCCACCGGTTCCCGACCCGTCCACCGGCTCTCCGCCCCGCCACCGGTTTCCGGCCTGGCTACCGGTTCGCCGTCCTGGCACCGGTTTCCGGCCCGTCCACCGGCTCTCCGCCCCGCCACCGGTTTCCGGCCCGTCCACCGGCTCTCCGCCCCGCCACCGGTTCCCGGCCTGGCCACCGGCTCTCCGCCCCGGCACCGGTTCCCGGCCTCGCTTCCGGTTCGCCGTCCTGGCACCGGCTCTCCGCCCCGCCACTGGTTCCCGGCCCCGGCACCGGTCCCCGACCCGGCACCGGTTCCCCGCCCCGCCACCGCCTCACCGCCCCGGCTCCACCCGCTGCAACCCCGCCCGCCGCACCACCTCCGGGCCGACCCTGGCCGCCTTCGCCACCAGTGCCGGGCCGTCCCAGTCCAGTGGCCAGCCCTTCCACAGCCGGAGTCGGCCGGCCACCACCACCGCGGTGATCTGATCGCGGTTCGCCAGCCGTACGAGTTCCCATTCCAGGTCCCAGGAGGGCGTCATCTCCGGCACGTCCGTCCGTACGACGAGGAAGTCGGCGGCCATTCCCGCGGCGATCGTGCCGGTGACCTTGCCGAGCCCCAACGCGTCCGCGCCGAGCGACGTCGCGTACTCCAGCCACATCCGGCCCGCCCCGCACGACGAGTCGCCCGCCGCCATTCCGTACGCCAGCCGCTGGGCGGTCTCCGCGGCGTCGACCAGCCGGAAGCCGTCGCCGCGGGTTCCGTCGGTTCCCGTGCCGAACCGCACCCCCATCGCCGCGAGCATGGTGGCGTGGGCGACGGCGTTGCCCTTCCAGGCGCTGGCCACCGGGTTGTAGCTGATCGCCGCGCCCGAATCGGCCAGCATCTTCATCTCGCCCGGCGTGAGCAGCGTGGCATGGGCGCCCAGGAGGTGCGGGCCGAGCACTCCGATGTGGTGCAGGTACTCCACCGGACGGCGCCCCACGCTCTTCAACGACCTTTCCACGGAGGCGAGATGCTCGTTGACGTGGATCTGCAGCACGGCACCGGCCTCGCGGCACAGGTCCGCCGTTGTCTTGAGCACCTCCCGGGTGGCGTCCTCGGGAACGGCGACGGCCAGGGAGGGATGGATCAACGGGTGCGCGCCCCACCGCCCGAGGTGCTCCTCCCCGCCCTTCCCTCCGGAGACGATCCTGGACAGTACGCAGCGCAGTCCCGCCTCCTCGGTCCCCCGGGCCACCACCGCCACGTCCACCGGAGCACGCGTACCGGCATCCGCGACCGTGGTGAAGCCGCCGCGCAGCGCCTCCAGCGCGGCAAGCTTCGCCGAAAGGTAGGCGCTCTCACCGTCGAGGGCGTGTTCCAGCGGCTCCCAGATCGTCTTGAATATCTCGGACGGCTGCCCGAACGACTGGGCCTTCCCGAAGGTCTGCGTGAGGTGGTGGTGCGCGTCGACGAACCCCGGCATGATCAAGTGGCCGTCCAGCCGTACCGGTTCGAGATCGCGATGCGCGGCGACGAGCCCGGCGGCGGGGCCGACTTCCCTGAACTTCCCGCCGTCGACGAGCACGGCCTGCCCGCGTGCCACGCCCGTCGGCAGCATCAACAGCTCCGGTACGAGCAGCTTCCGGCCGGCCCCGTCGAACTGCTCGGCCCGCACGCCGCTCCCCTGCTTGTCGGCACCGGCACCGGCACCGGCACCGGCATCGACACCGGCCGCGGTCGCCCGGGAAGTCGTCCCCAGCCACGCAGCCGTACCCACCGCCCCCGCCCCGGCCAGAAATCCCCGCCGCCCGACTCCACCGGACTCCGTTGTACTGCTGAGCTGCTGTTCGTCCGCCACGTCCTGGACCTCTTCCTGTGCCGCTTCCCTACGCCCCGGCGTGAGCGTGGCCCGACCCTAGATCCGCCCACCAGGCGGAACAAGATGTCCGGCATACGGAATTGAAGCGGTGATTGTGCAGGTGGCGGAGCTGACTGGGCCCGGACCGAAACCCCAGGTCGGAGCCTGTGCCGCCGCGCCGGAGGGTGGCGTAACCTCAGCGAAACTTATCCGCTCGGTCCCGAGGGTCAGTCCCGGGGCCACGGGCGGCCGTCGAGCCGCTCGATGTCACGGTTGAAACGTCCGAGGGAGCGGGCGAACCCGGCCGCTTCCTCCGGGGTCCAGTTCTCCAGGACGCGGGCCAGGCCTGCCAGGTTGGCGCTGCGGTCGCTCTCCAGACGCCGCTTCCCCTCGTCGGTGATGGTGAACTTGCGCGCGATGCCGCCCTTTGGGTCGGGGATGCGCTCGACGACCCCGGCCCGGAGCATGGCGGCGGTCTGCCGATTGAGAGTGGAGGCGTCCAGGCCGAAGGCGTGACTCAGCTCGTTGATCGACAGCGGGCCCTCGGTCAGGATCCGGCTGAGGAGGATGTAGGCACTGCGGTCGAGCCGGCCGTCGCCCCGATGGGTGAGCAGATTCATGTACCGGCCGAGCAGCATCGTCTCGAATTCGATCTGGCCAAGGGGCATGTCCACGCGAGGTTTCCTTCGACTGCATGAGGACGGAGTGTGCATCATGCATACCACTGCCCCGGGAGGGTTTCGCCGGACCAGCCCCCTCCCGGCTCCCTCCCGGCCTCCGGACCTCTCCCGGCTCCCTCTCCCGGCCTCCGGACCTCTCCCGGCTCCCTCTCCCGGCTCCCTCAGACGGCGGACCAGCCGTCGTCCACCGGAAGGACCGCGCCGTTGATGAACGCGGCCGCGTCCGACGCGAGGAAGACGATGGCGTCCGCCTGCTCCTCCGCACTGCCAAGTGCGGGGCCTTCCGCGTGGGTGTCGGTGAGGGCGGCGAGGTACCGCTCGGCGTCCAGGGCGGCCTGGCAGCCGGATCCGGCTGCGGTGATGGCCTGCCGGTAGTTGTGGTCGACGACGTCCCCGGCGGCGAAGACGCCGGGGACGTTCGTCCGTGTCGATGGTGCGGTGACCTGGATGTACCTGCTGTCGTCCAGATCGACTTGGCCGGTGAACAGCTCGGTGCGCGGGTCGTGGCCGATCGCGATGAACAACCCCGTCACGTCCAGGTCCCGGGTGGTGCCGGTAAAGACGTCGCGCAAGACGACGCCGGAGAGCATGCCGTTGTCCTCCTTGAGTTCGGCGATTTCGCTGTCGAACGCGAAGGAGATCTTGTCGTCGGCGAACGCCCGGTTCTGCATGGCCTTCGAGGCGCGCAGGCTGGAGCTGCGGTGCACGACGGTCACCGAGCGGGCGAAGCGGGTGAGGAAGGTGGCTTCCTCCATGGCGGTGTCGCCGCCGCCGACCACGACGATGTCGCGGTCGCGGAAGAAGAAGCCGTCGCAGGTGGCGCACCAGGACACGCCGCGTCCGGAGAGCGTGTCCTCCTTGGGCAGGCCGAGCTTGCGGTACCCGGAGCCGGTCGCGACGATCACGGTCTTCGCGCGGTGGACGGTGCCGGCCGAGTCGGTCAGCAGCTTGATGTCGCCGCTCAGGTCGACGGAGAGAATGTGGTCGTCGATCATCTCGGCACCGAACTTCTCGGCCTAGGCGCGCATGTTGTCCATCAGGACGGGGCCGTCGATGCCCTCGGGGAAGCCGGGAAAGTTCTCGACCTCGGTGGTGGTGATCAGCGAGCCGCCCACAAAAATGCTGCTGCCGAACAGCAGGGCTGCAGTTGGGCGCGGGCGGTGTAGAGGGCGGCGGTGCATCCGGCGGGTCCGGAGCCGATGATGACGACGTCGCGTATCTCGCTCATGCCGTCTCCTCCGGGGCGATCTCGGCGATCAGGCCCTCAACGAGGCTCTTGATCTCGTCGCGGATCGGGCGCACGGCCTCGACGCCCTGGCCGGCGGGGTCTTCGAGCTTCCAGTCGAGGTAGCGCTTGCCGGGGAAGACGGGGCAGGTGTCGCCGCAGCCCATGGTGATGCAGACGTCGGACTCGCGGACCGCGTCGACGGTGAGGATCTTCGGGGTCTCGGCGGAGATGTCCATGCCGACCTCGGCCATGGCTTCGACGGCGGCCGGGTTGACGACGGTGCCCGGGTTGGAGCCGGCGGAGCGGACTTCGACGCGGTCTCCGGCCAGGTGGGTCAGCCAGGCTGCGGCCATCTGGGAGCGGCCGGCGTTGTGGACGCAGACGAACAGGACGGACGGCTTGTCGGCCATGGTGATCGTTCTCTCTCGTCGCATGGCGGAACCCAGCCGCCGATGACTTCAGGGCCCGCTGGTATCAGCGAGCAATGATGTGAGAGTATCAGTGCATGCTGACTTCAGTCGATCCTGATGTGATCCGGGTGCTGGGCGATCCGCTCCGCCTGAAGATCGTGACCCTGCTGGCGCGCGAGACGCTCTGCACGACGCACCTGGTGGAGGAGACCGGAGCGAAGCAGACCAATCTCTCCAACCACATGAAGGTGCTGCGTGAGGCCGGGATCGTGGAGACCGAGCCGTGCGGCCGCTTCACGTACTACAAGCTCAAGCCCGAGGTCCTGACCGGGCTCTCCGAGCAGTTCGCCGAACTCGCTGCCTCCGCCCGCACCGCTGCCGAGAACAAGAGGGCCTGCCCGTGACCTCCACCGAGCCCACCACCGCCACCGCGCAGGGCGCCGGCCCGGCCGGGGACGACTCGATCGTCAAGAAGCTCTCCACCCTCGACCGCTACCTCGCGGTGTGGATCCTGCTCGCCATGACCATCGGCCTGGGCCTGGGCCGCCTCGTCCCGGGCATGAACGACGCGCTGGCGAAGATCGAGATCGGCGGGATCTCCCTGCCGATCGCGCTTGGCCTGCTGGTCATGATGTACCCGGTCCTCGCCAAGGTCCGCTATGACCGCCTTGATCGCGTCACCAGCGACCGCAAACTGCTGGTCTCCTCGCTGGTCATCAACTGGATCGTCGGCCCGGCGGTGATGTTCGCGCTGGCGTGGATCTTCCTGCCGGACCTGCCCGAGTACCGCACCGGCCTGATCATTGTCGGCCTCGCCCGATGCATCGCGATGGTCATCATCTGGAACGACCTCGCCTGCGGCGACCGCGAGGCCGCAGCCGTGCTCGTCGCACTCAACTCCGTCTTCCAGGTCTTCGCGTTCGGCCTGCTGGGGTGGTTCTACCTCGACCTGCTGCCGCACCGGCTGAACCTCGGCGACGGCCAGGGTCTGGACGTGTCCGTGTGGCACATCGCGCTGAACGTCGTCATCTTCCTCGGCATCCCGCTGCTGGCCGGCTTCCTCACCCGCCGCATCGGCGAACAGAAGATGGGCCGCACCGACTACGAGGCGAAGTTCCTGCCGAAGATCGGCCCGTGGGCGCTGTACGGGCTGCTGTTCACGATCGTCATCCTCTTCGCCCTCCAGGGCAAGACGATCACCTCACAGCCGTTGGACGTCGTACGGATCGCGCTGCCCCTGCTGGTCTACTTCGCGATCATGTTCTTCGGCACCTTCCTCCTCGGCAAGGGCCTGGGCCTGGCCTACGACCGCACCACGACGCTGGCGTTCACGGCTGCGGGCAACAACTTCGAGCTGGCCATCGCGGTTGCCATCGCCACCTTCGGCGTCACCTCCGGCCAGGCCCTGTCCGGCGTCGTCGGCCCCCTCATCGAGGTCCCGGTCCTCATCGGCCTCGTCTACGTCGCACTCGCCTGGCGACGGAAGTTCGCCCCCGACGCGGTGACGACGGCCCCGTGACACAGCACGCGGATGTGGTGGTGATCGGCGGCGGCCAGGCTGGGCTCGCCGCCGGCTACCACCTGCGCCGACGCGCCCTCGACTTTGTGATCCTGGACGCCGACTCGGCGCCGGGCGGGTCCTGGCAGCACATGTGGGACTCCCTGCACCTGTTCTCCCCGGCGGAGCACTCCTCGCTGCCCGGGCGCCTGATGCCCGCCCAGACAGGTGAGACCTACCCGGACGCAGGGCACGTGGTGGGCTATCTCGCCGACTACGAGAAGCGCTATGACCTGCCCGTGCAGCACGGCACCCGTGTGGACGCAGTACGCCGCGACGGCGACCGCCTTCTGGTCGAGGCCGACACCGGCACCTGGCGGGCCCGGGCGGTCATCAGCGCGACCGGCACGTGGTCGCGGCCCTTCCTCCCCGCCGTGCCCGGCCGCAGCGTCTTCACCGGCCGGCAGCTCCACACGGTGAACTACCGCTCGCCGGCCCACTTCGCCGGGCAGCGCGTCCTTGTGGTCGGCGGTGGGAACTCAGGCGCCCAGATCGCCGCCGGCCTCGCCCTGGACGGTCACGTCGAGGTGACCTGGGTGACCCAGCGCCCGCCGAGATTCCTGGCCGACGACATCGACGGCCGCGCCCTGTTCGACGCCGCCACCGCACGCCGCCGCGCCCTCGAAGAAGGCCGCGACGACACCGGCGGCGTCGCCTCGCTGGGCGACATCGTGGCCGTGCCACCTGTCCGGGCCGCCCGCGACGCCGGACTCCTGACCGCGAAGCCGATGTTCTCCCGGCTCACCGCCGACGGCGCCCGATGGGCCGACGGCAGCCACACCGGCGCAGACGCGATCGTCTGGTGCACCGGCTTCCGGCCCGCCCTGGCACACCTTGCCCCCCTGAACCTGCGCGGTGCGCGCGGGCACATCCCCACCGACGGAACGCGCGCCCTCGGCGAGCCGCGACTGCATCTGCTCGGCTACGGCGACTGGACCGGGCCGGCATCGGCCACCCTCATCGGCGTCGGCCGCCCGGCCCGTGATGCCGTCCGCGAGATCGCACAGCTGACGGCTAGGTGATGGCGGGGCTGCGGCGCTCAACGAGGACGACGTCGCGCCAGACACCGTGGTGGCGCCCGATTCGCTCCCGGATGCCGATGACCCGGAACCCGGCGTGCTGGTGAACGGCGAGGCTGGCGGTGTTCTCGGGGAAGATCCCGGACTGGATGGTCCAGATCCCGGCCTGCTCGGTGGAATCGACCAGGGCCTTGAGCAGGGTGGAGGCGATCCCCCGGCCGCGCGCGGAGGGGTGGACATAGACGGAGTGCTCGACCACGCCCGCGTACGCGCACCGGTCCGAGACCCTGCTCGCGGCCACCCAGCCGAGCATCGCCCCACCCTCGTCGAGAGCGGCGAAGCGGTGCTCCGGCAGTTTCGCGGCGTCGAACGCCTCCCAGGCCGGTGGACTGGTCTCGAAGGTGGCGTTGCCCTCGTCGATGCCCGCCTGGTAGATGTCCAGCACCTGCTCGGCGTGATCCGCCGTCAACGGCACGACCACCGCACTCAGCGCCCTGCTCACCGCTTCCCCTCCGTGTCCGGTCGATCGTCAGGCTGCTGCCGGCATGGCCAGCAGCTGGCCCATGGCGGCGAGCACCGAGGGCTCGACCCGGTAGTACACCCAGGTGCCGCGCCGCTCGGAGGTCAACAGCCCGGCCTCCCTCAGCTTCTTCAGGTGGTGGGACACCGTGGGCTGAGAGACGCCGACGTCGGAGATGTCGCACACGCACGCCTCCCCGCCCTCGTGTGAAGCCACGGCAGAGAACAGCCGCAGGCGGACCGGATCGCCCAGCGCCTTGAACATCCGCGCGGCCGTCTCGGCCTCCGCGGCACTCATCGGGCGCTCGGTCAGCGGCGGGCAGCACGGCGCCACACCCTGACCGTCGGCTTCAAGTAGCGGCAGCAGCTTCGCATTCGACATGCATCTATGTTGACACACGTCGAATCAGTGCGGGAGGGGTGGCGCCGGATGCGAGGCAAGGTGGGTCGGGGGCGGTCAGAGGCCGATCGCGGCCGGGGCTTTGTGGAGGTGGGCGGCCAGGGGCGGAATGACGAAGTCGGCGTCCCTGCTGACCCCGCGCAGCGTGTTGGAGGAGAAGGATCTCTGGAACTCAAGGCCGAGATGGACCAGCCCAGGCCGGGTCAGGGAAATGCCGCCGCTGTGCAGTGGCATGCCGTTGGTGTCGAGTGCGCCGAGTTTGCCGAGGTGGTGGAGGTTGGGCCGGTAGCCCGTGGCAAGCAGCACCACGTCCACACGCTCCCGGGTTCCGTCTGCCCATACGACGGCGTCGCCGTCGAGTGCGGTGAACATGGTCCGCCGCTTCAGGCGCCCCTCGTCCAGGGCGCTCCGGTAGATGCCCGGGTCGAGGACGAGGGTGCGCCCACGTGGTGGATGAGCCACTCGGGCGGCAGGGTGTCGAACCCCGTGCTGGTGAGCCAGTGATGCAGGTCCTTGCCCTTCCGCAGCTGCGGAAAGAAGCGCAGCGGGGTCCGCGTCGCCAAGGTCACTTCGGCCACTTCGCCCAGCTCGTAGCCGACCTGGACGGCGGAGTTGCCGCCGCCGACCACGACGATCCGTTTGCCCGCGTACGACGCGGGACTGCGGTAGTCGGCGACGTGCAGCACCTCCCCAATGAAGTCCCGCTGCCCCGGCGGTTCCGGCAGTCACGGGTTGGCGAACGCCCCGGTGGCCGCGACGATCCCGCCGGCCCGCAATGCGGCGCCCTCGGTGGTGTGGACGAGAAAGATGCCGTCGTCCGCCTCCATGCTCTCGACCCGGGTATTGAGCCGGACCTCAGCGTCGAGACGCTCCGCGACGCCGGCGAGGTAGGCGACCACCTCATTCCGGTGCGGGTAGCGGTCGGCGTCCCCGCCGAACGGGGTGTGCGGCAGGGCGCTGTACCGCGCCGGAGAGAACAGGGTGAGGCTGTCGTAGTAATGCGGCCACGATCCCGCAGTCTGCGCGGACGCCTCCAAAACCACTGGCCGCACCCCCCGTTCACGCAGCGCGCGCCGCCGCCGGCCCGGACTGGCCGCCCCCGATCACCGCGACATCGACGTACTCCATGACCCCTCCTAGGTTCGACAAACGTCTATGTTGACGCCTATCGAATCAGGTGGCATGCTGACGGCGCAAGCCATCGACGCATGTCGAATCAAGGGGGAATCGCCGTGAACGCCACTGCCACCGACCGCCTGCCCGTAGCCGTCATTGGGGCGGGCCCCATCGGTCTGGCCGCCGCCGCCCACCTCGTCCAGCGGGGCCTTGAGCCGCTGGTCCTGGAGGCCGGAGAGGCCGCAGCCGGCGCTGTGCGCGAGTGGTCGCACGTGCGGCTGTTCTCCACCTGGGCCGAGGTCGTCGACCCGGCCGCCGAGAAGCTGCTGGCCCCCACCGGGTGGAGCCGGCCGGACGGTGCCACCTACCCCAGCGGCGGCGACTGGGCCGAGCGCTACCTCCAGCCGCTGGCCGACGCCCTTGGCGACAAGGTCCGGCTCGGCGCGACGGTCACCGGTGTCTCTCGTCTGGGCCGCGACCGCGTCGTGGATGCCGACCGCGAGCAGCAGCCGTTCACCGTCCACGTCCAGTACGCGGACGGCACGGAGGAACGGATCGTCGCCCGCGCCGTCATCGACGCTTCCGGTACCTGGTCCACGCCGAGCCCGATCGGTGGCGATGGCCTCCCGGCCCTGGGCGAGCGGGCGGCGGCCGAGCGGATCTCCTACCGCGTCCCCGACCTCAAGGACCCGGCCGCCCGGGCCCGGTACGCGGGCAAGCGCACCGCCGTCATCGGCTCCGGCGCCTCCGCCTTCACCGCCCTCGCCTACCTCGCCGACCTGGCCAAGGCCGAGGACGGCTCCGGTACGAAGGCTGTGTGGGTCCTGCGGCGCGGCATCTCCGGATCCACCTTCGGCGGCGGCACCGCCGACCAGCTGCCCGCCCGCGGCGCACTCGGTCTGGCCGCCAAGGCCGCCGTCGATGAGGGCCACGCCGACGCCGTCACCGGCTTTCGCACCACGAGCGTCGAGCGCGGCGACAACGGGCTGATGCTGGTGGCCGAGGACGGCCGCCGCCTCGACCCGGTGGACGAGGTCATCGTCCTCACCGGCTTCCGCCCCGACCTGTCCTTCGTCTCCGAGCTGCGCCTCGGTCTCGACGAGCGTCTCCAGGCCCCCGTCGAGCTCGCCCCGCTCATCGACCCGAACGTGCACTCCTGCGGCACCGTCTACCCGCACGGCGTGAAGGAGTTGTCCCACCCCGAGCAGGACGTGTACCTGGTCGGCATGAAGTCCTACGGCCGCGCCCCCACCTTCCTCGCCATGACCGGCTACGAGCAGGTGCGCTCCATCGCCGCCGCTCTGGCCGGCGACCAAGAGGCCGCCGAGAAGGTCGAACTCACTCTTCCCGAGACGGGAGTCTGCGGCGGCGCGGGCCTGTTCGAAGAGCCCGAGGCCGCGCAGGACGGCGAGGGCGGCGGCTGCTGCGCGGCCCCGGCCACCGTGCAGATCGGCGTCGGCGCCCCGGCCTCCAGCGGCGGCTGCTGACCCGCAGTGACCACTCCCGACACCCGCGGGGCCGCGACCGGAACAGGGGACCGGTCGCGGCCCCGCGCCGTCCTGCCTGCCCTGTGCGCCACCCAGATCACCAGCTGGGGCATCGTCTACTACGCCTTCCCCGTTCTGAATCCGCAGATCAACGCCGACACCGGCTGGTCGCCGACGGCGACCACCGCGGCCTTCTCCGCCGCTCTGCTCGTCTCTGCGCTCGTCGGCATCCCCGTCGGCCGCATCCTCGACCGGCACGGCCCGCGCGCCGTGATGACCACCGGTTCCGTACTCGGGACCGCCGCCGTCCTCACCGTCGCCGCCGCGCCCAACCTGGCACTGTTCACCGCCGGTTGGCTGCTCGCCGGTCTCGCCATGGCCGCCACCTTCTACCAGCCCGCCTTCGCCGCCCTGACCCGCTGGTGGGGCACGGACCGCGTGCGCGCGCTCACCGTCGTCACCCTCGCCGGCGGCCTGGCCTCCACCGTCTTCGCCCCGCTGACCGCCGCCCTCGCCGAGCACCTGAGCTGGCGTGCCACCTACGCCGTCCTCGCCGTCATCCTCGCCGCCGTCACCATCCCCACCCACGCACTCGCCCTGCGCGCACCATGGCCGCCCGCACCACCGCCACCCGCCCAACGCTCCTTCGACAGCAGGTCTGTTGTGCGCAGCCGCCCCTTCCTGCTGCTGGCCGCCGCGCTCACCCTCAACGGCTTCGCGATGTACGCCGTCGTCATCGCCCTCGTCCCCCTGCTAAGCGAACGCGGCGCCAGCCCCACCACCGCCGCCTGGGCCCTCGGCCTCGGCGGAGCCGGACAAACCCTCGGCCGCACCCTCTACTCCGCCCTCGCGCGCCGCACCGGCGTCACCACCCGCACCGTCGCCCTGATCACCGCCGGCGGCGCAACCACTACCGCCCTGGCCCTGGTCCCCGGCCCGCTCCCGCTGCTCGTGCTGCTCGCGATCGTGGCCGGCATGGTGCGCGGCAACCTCACCCTCCTCCAGGCCACCGCCGTCACCGACCGCTGGGGCGCCACCCATTACGGTCGCCTTGCCGGGCTCCTCGCCGCGCCGGCGACCACTGCCTCGGCCCTGGCGCCGTTCGCCGGCGCGGCACTGGCCGGGCCCCTCGGCGGCTACCCCGGCCTGTTCATCGCGCTCGCGCTCACCTCAGCCGCAGCTGCCGTCCTTGCGCTGGGAGGAACACCGAGCGATCGAGGCGACCTGCCGGGCGCCGCACGCCCAGCACCAAGGATCTGTGATTCGCCTCGGCCCAGGGCAGGGGGCGGCTACTGAGGCTCGTCGTGAAGCCATTCGTCTTCCAACATGCCGAGGACTCGTGGCCCGAGGGCCAGACCCTGCTGCACGTGTACGCCCTGGTCGACCTGGAACACGACCACGACTTGGCGGCACTCGTCACGTTGTAGGTTCGCATTTCGAGTGTCCTCTTCTCATTGACGGTGGCCCTTGTCCGGCCCAAGGGACATCCGAGTGAGACGAACCCTGTTCTGTCGCATTGAATCTGTCGGATTCTCGCTCCTGGAGTCCGACCTGGGAGGCCCGCTGCTGATCCGCGCGGGGCGAGGCCATCAGCTCGAACTCACTGTCCTCGGCAGACACGTTGTCGAAGCCATCGAGAGCCGGGCCCGTACGCTGGCCGAACAACCCGAGAGATACGTGGGACAGCGTTGCGGGCCACGCCCGTCCATGGCCAGGGCGGACGAGGCGCAAGCATCGGTTCACGCCGATGCTCCGGGCGTGGACCGCTTTCCCCGCGCTCCTGTAGCCGACGGTGCGAACGTTCGCCGGGCGCCACCAGTTCGTGGCGTGCCTCACAGCGGCCGAGTGGCGGTGGCGAATCCCCGGCCAGTCAGTGCAATCCACACGAAGGACCCCCGCCTGGAGGCCGCCGCATCGACGCCCCTGCCCAGTACCAGATCCCCAGCGGCGTCGACGCTCTTCAGCGCCCGAAGCTTGCGAGTTTCGCGCGCAGCTGGAGCACGGATTTCATATGGATCTGACTCACCCGGCTCTCGGCCACCCCCAGCACGCCCCCGATCTCGGCGAGGCTGAGGCCCTCGTAGTAGTAGAGGGTGATCACGGTCTTCTCCCGCTCCGGCGACGTGTTGATCGCCCGCGCGAGAAGGCGCCGCAGCTCACGGTCCTCGGCGATCTCGACCGGGTTGTCAGCCGCGGTGTCCTCGAGCGTGTCCATCAGGCTCAGCCGGTTGCCGCCCTCGCCGCCCACGTGCAGCAGCTCCTCCAGAGCCACCACGTTCGCCAGCGACAACTGGCTGAAAACCGCGTGCAGTTCCTCCACCGCGATCCCCATTTCATGGGCGACCTCACTCTCCGACGGCGTACGCCGCAGCTGCGCCTCGAGCGTGGCATAGGCCCGCTCGACGTTGCGCGCCTTCTGCCGCACGGACCGGGGAATCCAGTCGAGCGCCCGCAGTTCGTCGATCATCGCGACACGGATCCGCGAGATCGCGTACGTCTCGAACTTGATGGGCCGCCCGATGTCGAACTTCTCGATCGCGTCGATCAGCCTGAACACCCCGGACGAGACGAAGTCCGCCTGCTCGACATTGGGCGGCAGCCCCACACTCACCCGACCCGCGACGGACTTCACCAGCGGCGAGTAGTGCAGGATCAACTGCTCCCGCAGCCGGTCGTCGCCCGTCACTTTGTAGGACCGCCACAGCTCGTCGAGCGTCGAGGGAGTGGGCGGCCGCACGCTGCCACTTACAGCCGGTGACGCCGGCGACCGCACGTCGAGCGCAGTGGTGCCTAGCGCAATGGTCCGAGCCGTCTGCTGTACGCAGGTCTGAGCAGACGAGGTGACCGTTGCCTGAGCGACCGTGCCATCCGCAAGAGCCACAGCAGTTGCCAGGTCAGGCCGGAGTCGTGCCTTCAGCGAAGCCAGGGATGCTTCCGTTTCCTCTGGTGACACGGCCTGCACCAGCGCAGCCTCGGTCGCGTGCAGCATGTCCGGGACCGAGGTATCCTCCGCCGGCGGGGGAGAATCAGGTCGCTCCTGCTGGTGGTTCGTCACTGCTCCCCAAGATCTGGGCCAGACTCGATTTCTGACTCCACTTGGGGCTGAACGTTGGTGACTCCCGCTCCTGCTGGCCCGCCACGGCAGATGGAGTCACTGCGGCTGACCCGTCCCCGCCGACGGGGACGGTCAGCCGCAGGTGAGTGCACGGCAGGAGGCCGTGCGGATGCGGGGGATTGGAAACCCGCGACGCGACGTCAATGCGGGGGCCGCGGGATGGTCACGAATTCGGCGGCTGGAGGCACTGCATCGGAGTGCGCTACAGGGAAGTGGCAGCGGTCCGTGCCGCCCGATCTCAGAGCTCTGCGAAAAAGAACTTGATCTCGCGTTCTGCGGCTGCTGCTGAGTCGGACCCGTGAACGGCATTCGCCGCCAAGGTGGACCCGTAGTCCGCCCGAAGCGTGCCGGGCGAGGCTTCCTTCGGGTTGGCGGCGCCCATCAGGCTTTGCGTTGCCCGCACGGCGTCCTTGCCTTCGAGGACGCAGACCATGATGGGCCCTGAGGTCATGAATTTTACAAGGTCGCCGAAGAATGGCTGTGCGCGGTACTCCGCAAAGAATCCCTCGGCTCTTTCGCGGTCCATGCGCATCATTGAGGCCGCGATGATTGCAAGACCCTGGCTTTCTGCCTGGGAAAGGATGGCGCCGATTTTGTTCTGGGATGTCGCGTCCGGCTTGATGATGAAGAGAGTTCGTTCCATAGACATGGCGCGGATTTTATCGTGTGCCGTCGTTTGTGGAGAGGGTTTCCCTTGCTGCGTACCCGGGTTGACGAAGCGTCGAACCCATGAACGGCCCATCGTGGCCGCAGGCGGCATCCTCCGGCCCACGGCCAGGAGTGCGGGCTGCAGGGTCAGAAGTGGGGGTCATAGGTGATGAGGGCATTAGGGCAGGACGCCGCGTGCTGCAGGAGGGCTTCTCTCGGCCTGGTCAACGGATAGGCCCCACCGGTGCTCGGCACCGGCCGGGGGCGGAAGGCGCTGACGGGCAGGGAGCGCCGTGCCGGTGGCAGCTGGTGGGGACGTGCCTGCCCGCGACCGGCTGGTGGGCGAACAGACCCTCCCAGTGACCGATCGTCACTGCTCCCCAAGATCTGGGCCAGACCCGAATTGTGACCGCAGTAATAGAGAGGGGCGGGCGGCTGTCGGCGCGGGCCGCAGGGGCAGCTCCGACAGCCGTGGGGTAATCAGATCTCTAGTTGCTGCCCCTGTAGCCGCCCCCCGCCACCTGTCGGCCTGGATGCGGCGGCGGACACGGTGATGAGGTTGCCGTCGAGTTCCTGCCCGTTCAACCCATTGATGGCCGCCTCCGCTTCGGGTGACGAGGAGAAGGTGACGAACCCGAAACCCCTCGACGTATTGGTCTCGCGGTCTCGCATGACGATGGATTCCAGGACCTGGCCGAAATCCGGGAACCCGAAGCGCGGACGGACATTCTCGACGTAGTCCTCGACCGACCCGACAGCCCAGCCCATCACAGACAGCACGTTCCTCAGGCGCGGCGGCTGCCCCTTCTTCGCCTTGCCGTAACGGACGTTGAGCGTGCCGAACCTGCCGAACTGCGGCGCCTTTGCATTGCGCCCGAAGTCCATTAGGTCCAGCCGTGAGGTCTCCGTACGCGGCAGACCCCACCCATAGATCACCTTGAACAAGGTGGCGTCCCGGTACGCGGCCAGCGCACCCTTTGCGGCCGGCCCGAACCGCGCGCTCGACCTGCTCGTCGGCGTAGTCGAAGAAGAGCTGCAGCTCTTCACGCGTGAACGGGCGGGCCTCCGGATCACCCTCGTAGTCCTGCAGATGCGGAAGCGTGTTCCACTCATGGCAGATCGCCACGGGGTAGGTCGACGGTCACCCCGTACGGGCCGTCGAGCCCCCGGGCACGATCTCGCGGGTCCGGCCGTCGGGATGGAGCTCCGTGGTGCCGCCGGTCGCGAAGCTGGAGACGAACATCCGGTTCTCGGCATCGAAGGCCGCGTTGTCCAACCCCGTGAGCCCACTGGTGATCAGTGACCGCGATCCCGTTCCGTGCAGGTCGATACGGGTGACGAGGCCGGCCGCGCCCCGGGTGAGCACCAGCATCATGCCGCCCCGGTCGAAGCGGACCGCCACCGGCTCGTGCACGTCCTCGGCGACCGGCTCCGGCTCCCCGCCGTCGGGCGACAGCCGCCAGACCTGACTGGTCACCATGTGCGGGTAGTGCAGACAGCCGTCCGGGCCCTGCTGCATCGCGTTGCCCAGGGCCAGACCGTCGGTGAGCACCCGGGGAGGCGCGCCGCTGTCCGGGAAGAGTTCGAGCAGCCGCCCGTTCATCCGCATCTCGTTGACGAAGAGTCGACTCCCGACGCAGGTGATGCCGTTGGGGACCTTCAACCTTCACCGGGTCGGACAGGAGGCTGTACGTGCCCTGCGGGCTGCGCCGCCACACCCTCCCCGGCACCAGGTCGGCCACGTTCATCGAGCCGTCCGCACCGAAGGCGAGGTCGTCCGGCGACTGCACGGGGCCGTCCATCGGCACCACCGTCTCGACGTCCCCGGTGGCTGTCATCCCGTACGTGAACCGGGCGCCGGTGCGGACGTGCCGTACCGGCTGCCGCAGGACCCCGTCACAGCGGGTCCTCGTCGGCGTCGACGAGGACCTCGTCCAGCCCGCCGTTCGCCCGCCAGTCCCGCAGCAGTGCGTGGAAGGCGACGGGGCCTTCACCGTACGACTCGCTGCGCTTCCTGGGCCTGCCCTCGTTGTTGTAGTAGCCGGGGGTGCACTCCGCCTGGAACGCGTACAGGTCGGCCGCCTTCTCGCGGATCGTGGCGACCCACGCCGACTCGGCCCCGGCGCTCGGATCCACGTACCGCGCCCGCCGCTCGCGGGCCGCCGCGACGACCTCGGCGACGTGGGTCGCCTGCTCGTCGAGGATGTGCACGTAATTGACGGAACTGGCGTTCTGGAGCGGCCCGAGCTGGAAGAGGTTGGGGAAGCCGTGGCTGTAGAAGCCGTGCAGTGTACGGGGCCCCTCCCGCCACGTCTCGGTGAGGGCGGCGCCCCCTCGGCCGTACACCGGCAGGCGTCCGGAGGTGATCCCCGAGAGGCCCACCCGGAAGCCGGTGCCGAAAATGATGCAGTCGACCTCGTACGTGGCGCTGCCGACCACCACGCCCCGCTCGGTGATGCGCTCCACGCCGTGGTGGTCGGCGGTGTCGACCAGGGTGACGTGCGGCAGGTTGAAGGTCTGCAGATAACTGTCGCTGAACGTGGGCCGCTTGCACATGTAGCGGTACCACGGCTTGAGCTTCTCGGCCGTCTGCGGGTCGGTGACGACGGCGTCTACCCGCGCCCGGATCTCGTTCATCTTCTGGAAGTCGGCGAGCTCGTACGCGCGCTCGTTCTCCTCGGCGGAGAGATCCCGGTACGCGTCGCTGGGGATGAGCTTCTGATGCAGCCGGGCGCTGCTGGTCCAGCCGTCGTCGACCAGGTCCCCCTCCGTCCGGTCGCCGGTGACCAGCGCGAGGAAGTTGTCGCGGCGCCGCCGCTGCCAGCCGGGCGTGAGGGAGGCGGCCCAGTCGGGGTCGGTGGGCCGGTTGTCCCGCACGTCGACCGAGGAGGGCGTGCGCTGGAACACGTACAACTCCCGTGCGTCCGCCCCGAGATGGGGTACGCACTGGATGGCCGTGGCGCCCGTGCCGATCAGGGCGACGCGCTTGTCGGCGAGCTTGTGGAGGTTCCCGTCCGCGCTGCCGCCGGTGTAGTCGTAGTCCCAGCGGCTGGTGTGGAAGGTGTGCCCCGCGAAGGTCTCGATGCCGGGGATGCCGGGGAGCTTGGCCTCGCTCAGTGTGCCGCTGGCCGTGACGACGTACCGCGCCCGGATCCGGTCACCCCGGTCGGTCGACACGACCCACTCCAACTCCCCCTCGTCCCAGCGGAGTTCGGTCACCTGCGTCTGGAAAACCGCGTCGCGGTACAGCCCGAAGGCCCGGCCGACGGCCGCGGCGTGCTGCCGGATCTCCTCGCCGGGCGCGTACTTCCACTTCGGTACGTATCCGACCTCCTCAAGGAGCGGGAGGTAGATGTAGGACTCGATGTCGCAGTGGATGCCGGGGTACCGGTTCCAGTACCAGGTGCCGCCGAAGTCGCCGCCCTTCTCGATCACCCGGATCGACTCCACGCCCGCCCGCCGCAGCCGAGCGCCCGCGAGCAGACCGCCGAACCCGCCGCCCACGACCACCACTTCGACCCGGTCGTGCAGGGGCTCGCGGGAGGACGGGGCTGCCGTGTACGGGTCTTCGTCGTAGTACCCGAACCGCCCGGCGACGCGCTCGTACTGGCGGTTGCCCTCCGGCCGGATCCTGCGATCGCGCTCGGCCCGGTAGCGGGCCCGCAGCTCGGCGGGGTCGAACCCGAGATCCCGCGCGTCCGGCGACGACCGGCTGTTCGGCAGTGACTCATCCATACCTGGGACTCCTCGACGGCGTTCCGCGCTGGCAATGTGCACCATACATGCCACATGTAAGATGCACATCGGCACGCGCGGCTGTCGGGGGTCGCCGCGATCGACGACGCACCGCTGAGACGACGCACCGCTGATCAGCCGTGCCCTGAGCCGCGCCTTCGTCGCGGCGAACCGAAGTGAAATGAGTGGACGGGGTGAGGCTCCCGCTTGTAGCTTGCGGTGACCGTGACGCCGCCCGAGGAGGTGAGACCCATGAACGCTGTATCGATATGGGTGCTCCCCCTTCCCGTCACGGCCGGCGATTGATGTAGGTGTCGCCGGGAGCGCCCTCCCCATAAGGGCACTCCCGAAAGGCAACACCCATGAACTCTCCGCAGTTCAGCGCCGAGCCGTCGTCGAACGACACGGCCGGGCGCGACCTCACCGTGAGCGACGTCCCCGGACTCCGGCCGCAGGCCTCCGGCGACGACCGAGCGCCCCTCGTGTTCGACGTGATCATCGCCGGGTGCGGGCCGACCGGCGCGACGCTGGCCGCCGAATTGCGGCTGCACGGTGTGCGGGTACTCGTTCTGGACAAGGAGACCGAGCCCGCCTCGTACGTCCGCATTGTCGGTCTGCACATCCGCAGTATCGAGCTGATGGCCATGCGCGGACTGCTGGACCGCCTTCTCGAAAACGGCAGAAAGCGTCCGGCCGCCGGATTCTTCGCCGCCATCCCCAAACCCGCGCCCAAGGGCCTGGATTCCCCACACGCCTATCTGCTGGGCATCCGCCAGCCGGTCGTCGTCGACCTGCTCGAAAGGCATGCGGCCGCACTGGGCGCGCAGATCCGGCGCGGCAGTGCGGTGGCCGGTTTCGCGCAGGACGACGAGGGCGTGACCGTCGAGCTGGCCGACGGCGAACAGCTGCGTTCGCGCTATCTCGTCGGCTGTGACGGCGCGCGCAGTACGGTGCGCAAACTGCTCGGCGTCGGCTTCCCCGGCGAGCCCTCGCGGACCGAGACACTGATGGGCGAGATGGAAGTGGGCGTGCCGCACGAGGAGATCGCCGCCAAGGTCACCGAAATCCGCGAAACCCGGCAGCGCTTCTGGCTCCGGCCCTTCGGCGAAGGGATCTACAGCGTCGTGGTCCCCGCCGCGGGAGTCGGCGACCGCGCGGAACCGCCCACCCTCGAAGACTTCAAACAACAGCTGCGCGCCCTCGCCGGAACCGATTTCGGCGTGCACTCCCCGCGCTGGCTGTCCCGCTTCGGGGACGCCACCAGGCTGGCCGAACGCTATCGGGTCGGCCGGGTGCTGCTGGCAGGCGATGCGGCACACATCCATCCGCCCACCGGCGGACAGGGCCTCAACCTGGGCGTTCAGGACGCGTTCAACCTCGGCTGGAAACTGGCCGCACAGATCCGCGGCTGGGCGCCGGAAACACTCCTCGACACCTACCAGACCGAACGTCGTCCGGTCGCCGAGGACGTGCTGGACAACACCCGCGCCCAGATGGAACTGCATTCCACCGAGCCGGGCCCGCAGGCCGTACGCAGGCTGCTCACCGAACTGATGGACTTCGACGAGGTGAACCGCCACCTGATCGAGAAGATCACCGCGATCTCCATCCGCTACGACTTCGGCGAAGGCCCCGACCTGCTCGGCCGCCGCCTGCCCGACATCGACGTGCACCACGGCCGCCTCTACGAGCTGCTGCACCGCGGCCGCGGACTGCTCCTCGACCGCACCGGGCGCCTGACCGCTCGCGGCTGGTCGGACCGGGTCGACCACCTCACGGATCCCACCGCGGCACTGGACGCTCCGTGCGTCCTGCTGCGCCCCGACGGCCACGTCGCCTGGATCGGCGACGATCAGCAGGACCTGGACGCCCACCTCGCCCGCTGGTTCGGCGAGCCCACCGAGGGTGAATACACAGAGCGTCGGAACGGGTACCGTGAGTGACTTCGGTGGGCCGCATCCTGGGCGGCCCGCTTCATGAAGGGAACTCACCATGATGCGACGACGCATGGCCCTGGCCCTGGGGGCCCTGGCGGCCGCCGCCACCATGACGGTCGCGGTGCCGGGCTCGGCGTACGCGGCGGAAGGCGTCCTGATCGTCAACGGCAATGAGTACGAAGACCCGAGCGGCTGCTACGCCGTCGACCGGTTCCCGTCCTCGGTGACCAACCACACCGACGCCATCGCCGAGGTCCACTCGGGACCGGGCTGCACCGGCCAGGTCGAGTGGCTGGTCTACCCGGGCGAGACGTACCACACGGAGACGGCCCAGAGCGTCTTCGTCCTCTGAAACGCCAGAGCGTCTTCGTCTGTCATCCTGGTGGCCCCCGAAGATCACCCGCCCGGCCCGCGGGCCGACACCCACGCCCGGCCCGCGGGCCGACACCCGCCCGGCTTCAGTCGCCGGGGATACCCGTCGAGCCGAACCCCTCGGCGATCAGCTGGTCGTCGTGGGCCTCGGGCGTCTGCAGGGCACGGGTGGGTTTACGGCCGTAGATGTACAGCCTGGCGCCCACCTTGAGGTACTTGTACAGCCGTTCGGCGTCCTTGAGGTACATGTTGATGCAGCCGCCGGACCCCGACGAGAACAGGTCGTGGTACGTGCCGTGCAGGGCTTGGCCCCCGTTGAAGAACTGCGAGTACGGCATCGGCGCGTTGTCGTAGATCGTCGAGAAGAAGGTCTTCCTCTTCTGGTAGATCCGCTGCCAGCCGGTACGGGTCTCCAGCCCCTTGCGGCCGCTGCGGATGGGGACGGGCGAGAACATGACCTTCTTGCCCATCTGCACCCACAGAATCTGCCGGGACAGGTCGACGCACGTCAGCCGGTAATGGGGCTCCGGGCACCGCTTGTTCGCGTTGGGGTTCTTCCGCACCTCGTGGACCAGCAGCAGCCGGTAGGTCTTGATGTCGGCGGCCCCGTTGGCCGGCGTGATCTTCAGCCGGGTCTGGAGTTTCTTGATCGCGAGGCAGTCGGCCGAGGACATCCGGCCGTCCTGGGGGAGGTTGAGCTTCTTCTCCAACTGCCATTGGTACGCACCGGTTTCCGCCTTGCAGGCGGGGGCGGACGCGGCCCGAGCGGAGGCAGGGGGCGCGAGGGTGAGCAGGGAACAGGCCAGGACCAGGGCTGTGCCCGAGGTCCAACGCAGCGGCGGCCAACCAGGCATGGAATATTCTCCCGAGGCTGGGGGCGGCCGGCGGCCGCCTGTGCAGGTGTTACAGAGCTACCCGGTCCGGACGGGGCCTGCCATCCGGGAGGGGCCACCAGCGTGAGGGACACCGGGCCCGCGGTCAGAACAGGGTGTCGCCGAGATTTCCCGTCGCCCCGGGTCCCGGCAGGACGTAGGCCAGTGCGGAGGCCCGGTGCTCGATGAAGCGGGACAGCGCGTCCTTCACCGCGAGCCGCTCCTGCACCCGTACGAAGAGATGCGGATCATTCATGCAGGCGAGGAAGAGCAGGCCCCTGTCCTGCGGCCCGTTGTCGTACGTGTAACCGCGGCGCAGCATCCGCGCACCCTGGTCGAGCCGCGAGTGGGCCTGGCGCACATGGGCGTCGACCGGCAGGATGTAGCGGCCCTCCGGAGTCTTCTCGAAGAGGTCGACCTCCCGGTGCTCCTCCCGGTGGCCCAGAGGGGCTCCCTCCGCCCGGGTACGGCCGATGACGGCCTCCTGACGGCGCGCCGGAAGCACGTCGAACGCGGCGGTGTTCATGTGGATGCGGCGCACCACGAGGTAGGTGCCGTGCGCGTCGGGACCGCCGCCCACCCACACCCACCGTTCGGCCTCCGCCGAGGTGGGGTTGATCGTGCCGTCCTTGAACCCGAAGAGGTTGCGCGGCGTCTCTCCCGGCTCGTGCGGCGGAAGGTGCCCGCGCTGCGCCCACCGGCCGCGCAGCGTGCCGTCGGCGAGGCGGGTGAGCGCCTGCGCGGTCCGGGCCACCGCCGCGGGCCCGTCTCCGCAGATCTGCACCAGGAGGTCGCCGCCGCCCCGCTCCGGCTGCAGCCGGTCCCCGGGGAAGGACGGGAGCTCCCGCAGGAGGGCGGGCGGCCGCAGACCGAGGAGGCCGGGCAACCGGGGGCCGATGCCGACGGTCACCGTCACCCGGCCGGGCCCCGCCGCGGCCGCGCTCTTCCGGCTCCGTGACGTCCAGGCGGCGAGGACCTGCCGCAGCCGGCGAGCGCCTGCCGGGCCCCGCAGGCCGGGGGCCATGTCGAAGGCCAGCACCTTGACGTGCGGCTGCTGGGGTTCGCTGATTCCGGGCTGCCGCCGCCGGTGGCCGGCGGGGCCGGCGAGTCTGCCTCCCACCTGGGCGTGCTGCTGTTTCTCGGTGGAACATCCGGTCGCGAGGGCGGCCGCGGATCCCATGAGCAGGACACGCCTGGCCGGGCCGTGTTCGGACGAAATCGATGACATGGAATTCCGCTGCTCGGGAGGGAAGAAGCAGGACGGAAGGACGGTACACCTGCACCTATGCACATTTCCGCAACACCCCATCGGCGCCGCCGAATTCATACCGCCGTCCGGCAGATCTCCGTAGTCCTCGCCCTGCTGGCAGCGGCCGTGGCATGCGGGGAAGCGCCTTCCGCCCGGCCCGCTCCGGGCCCCGACGGCCACTCCGTCATTCGCGTTCCGCAGAACGCTCCGTCAATTCAGGAGGCGGTCGATTTCGCTCGCCCGGGTGACCTCGTACTGGTCTCTTCGGGTGTATATCGCGAGAGCGTGGTGATGAAGACCGACCGGGTCGTCCTGCGGGGCACCGACCGGAACAAGGTGGTCGTCGATGGAGAATTCCGCCGCGGCAACGGCATCACGGTGACCGGCGCGCAGTCCGTGGTGGAGAACCTCACGGTCCGCAACCACCTGGTCAACGGAGTCCTGTTCACCGGCGTCACGGACACCCAGCTCCAGGCCCGCGGGGCGGGCGGCGCGGGCTACAGCCCGCTCGACACCGCCAAGTTCCCGCCACTGAAGGGATTCCGGGCCTCCTATGTGACTGCCCACAACAACGCCCTGTACGGAATCTACGCATTCGACGCCCAAGAGGGCGTCATCGAGCACTCCTACGCATCGGGCCACGCGGATTCCGGAATCTACGTCGGCCAGTGCCGGCCCTGCTCCACCGTCGTGCGCCACAACAACACCGAGCACAACGCGGTGGGCGTGGAAGTCACCAACGCGTCGGAGAACCTCTATTTCCTCGGAAACACCGTGCACCGCAACCGGGTGGGAATGACGGTCAATTCGAACGACCTTGAGGCGCTGGGCCCGCAGCACGCCGCGGTCGTCGTGGGCAACCGGATCACCGACAACAACGACGCCGCAGGCCCCGAACAGGCCGAAGGCGGCTTCGGCATCGGGGTCGGCGTGGGTGGCGGCCTGCGCAACACCTTCGACCGCAACCTGGTGACAGGCAACCGGGCCGCGGGCCTCATGCTCCAGGACCTCCAGGGCTATCCGGTACGCGACAACACGGTGCGCGGCAACCGGGTGCGCGGCAACGGAGTCGATCTCGTCCTCAACGCGACTGGTACGGGCGGGAATTGCTTCGTGGGCAACGCGGAGCAGACGGTCAGCCCCAACGGGCTGGTGGGAGCAGCCAGTTGTGGCAGTGGCAGTGGCAGCGGCGGCGGCGGGCGTGCGCTCGCCGGGAGGGGGCAGCCGGCCAGGGTGGACGTTCCGCCGGGGGTCTCCTTCCGGCGCGCACCGCAGCCCCCGGCCCAGCCCCAGCTGCCGGGGACGGCGGAAGGGCCGCCCGTTCCGGCCGCCGGGCTGCCCGGCCGGGTGCGTCTCCAGGACTTCCCGCTGCCGAGCTGACGCTCAACGCCCCTGCTTGCCCGCGCCGTCCTTGTCGGAACCGCCCTTGTCCGCGCCGTCCTTGACGGAGCCGTCCTTGCCCGAGCCGTCCTTGACGGAGGCGGGTGCCGCTCCCCAGGGGTTGCCGGGCACCTTGGTCTTGGACGTCGGGCCGAATTCGATCCGGGACGGAGCGGCGGCGTCGGCCGCGCGGATCTCCACCCGGCCCAGCCCGCTCCGGTCGTTGACCCAGTAGGTGAACGGCGAGCGCGCCCCTGGCGACCCGGCGGGGGCGGTCCGCCCGGCCTCCTGGGGCGCGGCGTTCGGGCCCTTGCGGGTGGCTGCCGGGCGAGGACCCGAGTAGAGGCTGTAATCGGCGTCGTTCCACTGGTCCCGGCCCAGGTACTGGGCGCCCTGCTGGGCGAGGAGCTGCGGATTGTCGGGGCGGTCGGTGCCCAGGCCCATGGCGACGCGCAGCACGACGTCCAGCGGGTCGCCGCTGTACGGACGGGGCGACCAGGCACGCGATTCGAGGCGGCCCGCGGCGGCGGCCGCGCCCGCCGCGGACGTGGCGGTGGCCTTGGCGGCGGCCAGCCCGGTGGCGTCCCAGGCGAGCAGTCCGCGCGAGCCGCCCGCCGTGTAGGTGCCGACGGCGCGGTGCGCGCGGTAGTCGATCACGGCGCGCACCTCGACGGTGCCGCTGCCCATCGGAGCCCACGCGACCACCTCCAGCGGGCTCTTCTCGTACAGGCTGAACCGGGAGACTGCCAGCTGCTCGGCCTCTTCGGTGCGGAGCGGCCGGGGGTCGTCCGCCGGGCCGGAGGTGAGGAAGAGGACCGAGGCGAGGGCGCTCACGCCGAGCCCCAGGGCCGCGAGGAGCACGCTGCGGGGCAGGAGCCGGGCGGGCAGGAACGAGGTGGGGGCACGCATACGGTGATTCCTTCGCTTCTGGTGCGCTGGCGGGCGGCCGGCAAGAACACCTGCGATCGTGACCTTTGCCCCCGCGCACCCGGAACGGCGCGCGCGCGAGGTCACTCGAACGGACCGTTCCGCCGGGAACCGGGCGTGGAATCGCCTCGAAGCGACCGAGGCGCCCAGGCGCCCTGCCTGCCTACGAGCCGACGTGCCTGCCTACGAGCCGACGTGCCTGCCTACGAGCCGACGTGCCTGTCTACGAACGGACGGCGGCGGAAGGCTGGACCGCCGGGAACCGGGCGGCCGTCTGGTGCACGGCGAGTTCGCGCACAGTGGCCATGTCGCTGAACGGAATCAGTTCCTCGCGGACGGTCTGGTGCGGTTCGCTGCCCTTGCCCGCGATGAGCACGGTGTCCTTGGGGCCCGCCGCCGACAGGGCGAAGGCGATCGCCTCGCGCCGGTCGGCCAGCCGCTCGAAGGGGGTGCCCGTCGCGGCGAGGCCCGGAATGATCTCGTCCAGGATGGCCTCCGGGTCCTCGTTGCGAGGGTTGTCGGAGGTCAGGACGCACAGGTCGGAGTGGGTACCGGCGATGCTCCCCATGTCCGCCCGCTTCGTGGTGTCCCGGTCGCCGCCGCAGCCGAAGACGGTGATCACCCGGCCGAGTGCGTAGCCGCGGATGGTGGTCAGGACCTTGTCCAGGGAGTCGGGGGAGTGGGCGTAGTCCACGATTACGGAGGTGCCGTCGGGCGTCTCGAAGCGTTCGAAGCGGCCGGGGATGGGCGGCATCTGGCCGAGTGCGGCGATGAGGGCGGTGAGATCGTGCCCCAGGGCGTGGCAGGAGGCCAGCGCGGCGAGAGCGTTGGCCACCGAGTACCGGCCCGGGAACGGAATCGACGCCGGGTACGCGCGCCCCTCGTGGTGGAGGGTGAACCGGGTGCCCGAGGCGCTCACCGAGAGGTCGGTCGCCCGGTAGTCCGCCGGTACGTCGAGGGCGTACGTGGTCACCGCACCCGGCATCATCGCCCCGATCCCGGCACCCACCGGGTCGTCGGCGTTGACCACCGCGTGCCGGCACAGGCCCTGGAAGAGCCGGAGCTTGGCGTCGCGGTAGTTGGCCATCGTGCCGTGGTCGTCCAGATGGTCCTGGGTCAGATTGGTGAACACCCCGACGTCGACGAACGTACGGTCCACCCGGTGCGTCAGCAGGGCCATCGAGGTGGCCTCCAGGACCACGCTGCCGGTCGCGCGGTCACGCATGTGCCCCAGCAGGTACTGCAGGTCGGGCGACTCCGGGGTGGTGAGCACCGAGGGCGGCATCGGGATCAGCTCGTCGCCGATCCGGCTGCCGGCCGTCCCGATGACTCCCACCTTCGCCGCCGCGGAGATCCGCAGGACGGATTCGACCATGTACGAGACCGAGGTCTTGCCGTTGGTGCCCGTGATCGCCACCATGTCCATCCCCCGCCCCGGTTCGCCGTAGTACCGGGAGGCCACCACCGCGGCCGCCCGCCGGGCGTCCGCCACCCGCACGGTGCACCTGCTCGCGGGCCACAGCGTTTCCGGAAGCGCCGGATCCGTCTCTTCGACGAAGACGGCGGCGGCCCCGCGGGCCAGTGCCGCGGCCACGGAAGCGGGCCCGCCCTCCCGGTGTCCTGGCACGGCGACGAAGAGCGAACCGGGCGTGACCCGGTCGACGTCGAAGGTGACGCCCGCGGTGATCAAAGTCGCGCTCGGGTCGCCCTGGAGTACGTGGTGTTCCTGTCCGGCCAGCAACTCGCTCAACTTCACAATGATCCCTTCGAAGCGGCGCGGCCCAGTCGTTGCGGTCGCAGCCGGGCGGCAGCGCCGGCGGAGGCCGGAATCTGCTGTGGTGACGTGGAGCAGGCACGGGCAATCGCCGGAACGCGGGAACGCCCTGCGGGGCCGGGCAAGGTGGCTCGCGACCCGGGCGGAGAGGCCCGGCGCACGGCATGGAGGCGCGGCAGGCCGGTGCGAGGAGAACCGGCCGTGACGCTGGTGGGCTGGCGAGCGGGTGTGCGGGTCGCTGCGTTGACAACCGCTGTTGCTGCCGCTGGCTGAGGAGCGGTCGAGAGGAGGCGTTCGAAACGGTTGGATCGTTCACGCCGCAACTTGAAGCTACAGCCAGATCGTTGCCGGGGCCAATCGCTTCTCGGGGTTGTCGGTTCAGCTCCGGTTGTGGCGGCGCCACAGAACCGAACCGCCGAGCAGTACGGCGACCGACAGGCCCGCTGCCCCCGCTATGAGGCCGGTGTGGGAGGAGGATGCGGCGGAGGCGGAGGTGGTGCCGGATGCGCCCGCCTCGACGGCGCCCTTCGGGATCTTGCGTGCGTCGGTGTTCACGGGGGCCACGTGGTGGTGGACATTGAGGTGGGGGTGCGGGTGCTGGCGCTTTTGCTGGTGGGAGGTGACGGTGTCGGCGACGCCGAACTTGGCGGAGTCGATCTTCTGGGTTCCGACGTAGCCGTCCACCCGGTAGTAGCCCGGCTTGGTGTTCGCCGAGATGGTGGCCGTGCCGTGCCAGCTCGAAGTTCCCGGCTCGGGGGTGAGGTTGACGCTGCCGCCGAACGCGCCGGACTCGATATGGGCGCTGCCCTTGAGGTCGCCCTTGTCGATGGTGACCTGAACCCGGTCCCCGGGCTTCCCGCCGTCCGTCGACAGGGTCATGGAGGCCTGCTGCGGGTCGGGCGTAGGGGTGGGCGTGGGGTCGGGGGTGGGAGCGGTGACCGTGTTGACCAGGATGCCGACGGTGGTCTGGGCGCCGGTGTCGCCGTAGTCCGCCACGATCTTCACCGGCAGGGTGCCGATTCCGGCGTTCTTGGAGATGGTCGCCGTGCCGGCCCAGGTGGTGCCGGAGCCGTCGGTCGCGGCGAGGTGGGTCGTGCCGAACGCGGAGGACGACACGGTGACTCCGCCGGTCGCCTTCCCCGAGGTCGTGGCCGTGATCGTCACGCTCTCCCCGGCCCGGAATCCGGCCGGGTCGCCCGACGACGACAGCTGGGCCGAGACCTGAGCCTTGTCGGTCTGCTGCTGGTTGTCGGTCTGCTGCCGGCCGTCGGCCTGCTGCGTCGACGAGGTGTCGGCCGGGGAAGGCGAGGGGGCATCGGCGAACGCGGTCGCGGGAACCGCGAGTACCGCAGCAGTGACAACGGTGACCGCCGAGGCGGTGAATGCCTTGCGCAACATGGAAGGACCTCCTTGCACGGCGAGGAACCAATTCCTCGCTCGGTGTTTCACAGGTCAATGCTGCATCGAATGGTGCATACCGATTTTTGCTCTAGAGCGAAGCGGGAGCCGAAGGTCCCAAGGGGTTTTCGTTGATATTGCTCGCCCCTTTGATGAATTCCGGACGGCTCGTTACTCGTCCTTTGCGTTGAATTCAGGAAGAAGGTCCTCCGAGGCCTCTCTGTCGTGCTTCGGCGTCTCCCGCCCCTTCCCTTCTTGCGCGCCATGGGCTCGGATGCCGCAATGACAGAAGCGACCGAGGCACCGGATCCCGGGTATGGCCCTCTGCAGGGGCTGCCCGCCCCTCCCTCGCCGGGTGCGAGCGCACTGCCCCCGGCGACGTACGCCGGCCGCACCGTACTCGTCACCGGCGGAGGTACGGGGCTCGGCAAGGCGATCGCGGCGGAATTCGCCCGGCTCGGCGCGGACCTGCTGCTGGTCAGCCGCGAGGAGGCACATCTCGTAGGCGCACAGGCGGAGTTGGTGCCGCTGGGCGGTGAGGTACGGACGGCGACGTGTGACATCCGGGACCCGGAGCGGATCGCCGAGGTCTTCGCGGAGCGCGGCACCCCGGACGTACTGGTGAACAACGCCGCGGCGAACTTCCCCGTACCGGCCGAGGACATGTCGCCGAACGCCTGGCGGGCGGTCGTCGACATCACCCTGACCGGGACGTGGTTCATGACCCGGGAGTTCGGGCGCCGGCACCTGGCGGCCGGTACGCCGGGGTCGATCGTCTGCGTCGGTGCGTCGTACGCGTGGACCGGCGGCCCGGGGTTCGCACACAGCTCGGCGGCCAAGGCGGGGGTGAAGAACCTGGTGGAGACGCTGGCCGTGGAGTGGGGGCCGTACGGGATCCAGATCAACGGGCTCGTGCCGGGTCTGATGCCTCACGAGGACATGACGGCGGACATTCGCGGGGGCCTGGGAGCCGCCGCTGCGCAGGTGGCGGCCGGCGGCTCGGACGCGCATCAGTACCCGGAGCCGGCTGCGCGGCAGCCCGCCCTGCGGGTGGGGCTGCCGCGTGAGCTGGGCTGGGCGGCGACCTTCCTCGCCTCCCCCTACGCCCGGTACATCACCGGGCACACCCTCGTCGTCGACGGGGCCAACTGGCAGCGGCGCGGGGTGGTGAGCCCGCCGGTGGTCGTGGTGCGCGAGCAACTGGGACGCGGCCCGTTCCGGCCCGACGGTCTCCCGTAAGGCATGCGGGGCGACCGGGGTCAGATTCCTTCGAATCGTGGGGTACGCCGGTAAGCCCCCGCCGCGTACCCCTCCTGCGCATCCTCGGAAGTGAGGGTGAGCGCCGCGGCGAGGGCGGTGCGGTCCAGTGCGGAGGCCATCGCCGCGTCCGCGTAGGCGTCGATGGAGCGTTTCACGGACTGCACCGCCAGAGGCGCGTTGGCCGCGATCTCGGCGGCGGTGGCGCGGGCCGCCTCCGCCAACTCGGCCGGGGCGACGACCTCTTGGAGGAGCCCCAGTCGCTCGGCGGTGGCCGCGTCGATGCGGCGGCCGGTCAGCGCGAGCAGTTTGGCCCAGCCGGCCCCCGCGTCGCGGGCGATGCGCAGGTCCCCGCCCGCGTCCACGGCGACGCCCAGCCGGGCCTCCGGCAGCGCGAGAACGGCGTCGTCCGCGGCGATCCGGATGTCGGCCATCAGCGCCAGCTCGAAGCCGAAGCCCAGGCAGTAGCCCTGTACGGCGGCGACCACGGGCTGCGGGAGGCGTGCGAAGGCGGCGAACCGCTCGTGCGCCCACCGGATGCCTTCGTGGTAGTTGCGGGTGCGTTGCGCCGCCGAGCGGCCGGTGATCGCACCGCCCGGTGCGGTGACGTCGATTCCCGCGCAGAAGGCCCGCCCCTCGGCCCGGAGCAGAACCGCCCGGATGCGGTCGTCGAATCTGATCCGGTCGGCCAGCAGGCCCAGTTGGCGGGTGGACTCCCAGCTCCAGGCGTTGAGCTTGTCGGGCCTGCAGAGGGTGAGGATGCCGAGACCGTCCTCCCCGACCTCCAGGCGCAGCCGCTCCTGGCCCTCGGGGATCTCCGTAGCGATGGTGTCGATCATCCGTCACCCCTCCCGCATTGCTGATGGGCCGTCAGATTACCGGGGATCCGGGGTGGTGCGCCGATTCCTGTCCGCTCGGCCGGATTCGGGGTGGTGCGCCGATTCCTGCCCGCTCGGCCGGCGGGTGCTGCCCGTTCGTACCTGGCACCCGTGGGTCCCACCGGGTAGGAAGTGAAAACGTTGACGATCTCGCGCCGGGAGAGGCACCTTGCACGCTCATGAGAAGGCCGAGAAGGCCGGCGACACCGGACCCGGTGACCGTACCGCCGTACGCAGGTCGGCGACCGCCGCACCCGGACACCCGGGTGGGCTGCGAGCCCTGCAGGTCGGAGCGGGCAACGCCGCCGTCGTACAGATGCTCCGTCAGGCCGGTCATTCCTGGGCCCAGGAGGAGCACCAACACGGCGCAGGATGTGGCCACTTGGAGAACGATCAGCCGCCGCGGCCCGCTGTGCAGCGGTCCGCCGTTCATGAGGTGCTGGGCACGACGGGACGACCCCTGGACGAGGCCCTCCGCAGCGACATGGAAGCGCGCCTGGGCGCCGACTTCTCCGACGTCCGCATCCACAACGACGCGGCGGCCAAGGCGTCCGCCGCCGAGGTCGGCGCCCGCGCGTACACCAGTGGCAGCCACGTCGTCATCGGGGACGGCGGCGCGGACCGGCACACCCTTGCCCACGAGCTCACCCATGTCATCCAGCAGCGCACAGGACCTGTTGCCGGCACCGACAACGGCGACGGGCTGAAGGTCTCCGACCCGTCCGACCGCTTCGAGCGCGAGGCCGAGGCGAACGCGACCCGGGCCCTGGCCTCCGGCCCCCGGTCGGTGCAGCCCTTCGCGCAGCCCACGGTTATCTCCGCGGAGCCCTCCGTTTCCTCCGCGGAGCCCTCCGTACAGCGTGCCTACGACCGGGCCAACCCGCAGAATCCGCAGAACCTGCTGTCCGTCGAGCACTGGGAACGCAAGGCGGGGCTGCGGAATCCCGACGGCAGCTCCACCCGGGAGCAGGCCCAGGAGACGGCCGACCTCCTCACGGGCAAGGACCGGCAGGCCAAGCCCAAGGGGGCGAAGGGCGGCAAGGGAGCCAAGGCCAGGCCCAAGGGCAAGAAGCGTTCGATGGACGAAATCATCAAGGCCGTCGGTCCGGCACTTCTGGAGCAGCTGGCCCAGGAGGGGGCGAAGGCGTCCGGCCGGCTGGAGCTGTACAGGGCCATGCAGGAGGAAGAGGCGGACACCATCCTGGAGTACTGGGGCACGGAGACGAAGCGTGCCGCCGTCGAGGACTACGTGAGCGCCGGGGGCGGGTCGTCCGAGGATTTCAAGAACACCCAAGAGGTGATGAACATCGGCTCGCACCTGGGCGACCGCGAGCAGGCCGAGTCGTACCACAGCCAGCAAGGCCCGGCGTACAGCGTCATGTTGAAGTTCACGCTGAAGCCCGGCGCCCACGAGCTCCTGTTCCATCCGGACCACATGGCTCTGGGGACGAGCTACGCGGGCAAGGTGATCGACAAGGCGACCGACGAGGACTACGAGCAGGCGGCAGGCGGCGAAGGAATGCTGCCCGGCTACATCGGAGTGAAGTCGGAGAAGCGGGGCCCGTTCAGCCTGTCGATCGCGCAGGACCCGAAGGTGAAGGACGCCGGCCCGAGCCAGCTGCTGTTCCAGCTGTTCGTCGAGAACGTCAGCGAGGTCAGCAGGAAGCCTGTGTAGCCGCGGTCGGCCGGGTCTTCGTCCGCCCTCACTCCCGCGTCGGTGCGTCCACCGCGTCCAGCGCCTTTGCCAGCTCCGTCCTGCGTCGTATCCCCAACTTGCGGTACGTGTGCGTCAGATGGGTCTCGACGGTGCGCAGTGCCACCTGGACCCGCTCGGCTATCTCCCTGTTCGTGCGGCCGTCGGCGGCCAGCCGGGCGACTCGGGCCTCGCCGGCGGTGAGGGCGCCGGAGCGTGTGGCGGGGTGGAATCCCGTGGAAGCGAGGGCCTGTTCCGCGCTGTGCCGCAGGCGTACGGCACCCAGCCGGCCGGCCCGCGCGGCGGCCTCCCGCAGGAGTTCACGGCCCTGTGTGGGCTCGCCGTCGGCGAGCAGTGCGCGTCCCCTTGCGAGCAGTGCCTCCACCAGTTCTGCTGCGGCAGGGGAGCCGCGCAGTACGTCCACCGCCTCGCCGAGCAGCTCCCGTCCCCGCACCCCGCCGACCGCCAGGCCCAGGACCCGCAGCGCCCGCCCCATCGTGCGCGGGGTGCGCCACACACCGGCCAGCCGCAGCTCCTCCTCGGCCAGGGCGACGGCGTGCCGGCGCTCCCCCAGGCGGAGCCGGCACTCCGCCGCCGCCGTCCGCCACGGAGTGACCACGGGACTGATCACTGCGCGCGTCGCCTGCCGCCGCCCGCACTCCAGGAAGTCGTGCAGCGCACCGGCGGGGTCGCCCCGCGAGGCCCGGAACAGCCCGCGCGCGTACAGGAATCGGTTCAGCTCCCAGGAGTCGGCGGCCCCGCGCAGGTCGAAGCTTTCGGCGAAGCGCTCCGCCTCCTGTGCCCGGCCGGTCTCGACGAGGGCGACGAGGGCGTGGGCGTCGATGTTGGCGGGTCCCCGCCGGCGCAGCGCGGCCGGACGTGTCCGGGAGACGGCGAGCACCCGGGCGTACGAGCCGCGGGCTGCCACGATGTCGATGCGGGTGTTGTGTAGCGCGTGATGCGTCGGGTGCAGCAGTGCGGGACCCTGTCCCACCAGGCCGCGGTCCACGAGGCGGTCCGCCTCGTCCAGTTCGTCCGCCCACTGGGCGACCGCCGCGACCGTACCGAGCAGAACCGGTTCGGACAGCGGATCGGCAGGTTCGGCGAGCAGCGCCCGGATCCGGCCGGTGGCCTGGAGCGCCGAACAGGCGCCCGCCGTGACCGCGTGGCGCAGCAGCAGCGCGCGACCGGCGGGGCCCACCGATTCCGGGCTGTGCTCCGCCGCGTCGGCCAGCCACTCGTATGCCTCCCGGCGCATCGCCAGGTTCTGGTCGGAGAGGAGGATGTACGCCGCGCGGGCCGCACGGGCCGGTTCCGGATGGCCGGCCAACTGTCCCGTGACGCTGTGCAGCACCTCCGCCCCCGCCCCGCTCTCCCCGCGTCCGAAGAGAGCGGTGCCGAGCGCGATGGCCGTGTGTGCGCGTTCGTGCGGGGTGAGCGGCAGGTCGAGCGCCTCCGCGAGGTGCGGTACGCCGTCGGCCGCGACGGCGGAGGCGTACTCGAGGGAGCCCAGTTCGGTCAGCACGCGCCGCCTGCTCCCGTCGGGGAGCGGCTCCCGCAGGGCCCGGCGGAGGAAGCCGACAGCGTCGTCCACCCTGCACTCGCCCAGGGCCGCCGTCGCGGCGTCGCCGAGAACCGTGGGCACCCACGGGGCTCCGACGGCGTCCGCGTGCAGCAACTGCCGGGCCACCGGCTCGGCGCGCTCGCCCCGGTGCAGCATCGTCTCCGCCGCGGCCTGGTGTGCTTCCTGCCGCCGGGCCACGGGCCAGTCGGCGAGGACGGCGTCCCGCAGCAGGGGGTGGGGGTAACGGGCCGTGTTTCCGGGGCCGTTCACCAGCAGGCCGAGACCGGTCATCGCGGCGAGCCAGCCGGTCGCCCGGGGCGTCCCGGTCCTGGCGGCTCCGGCCAGCACGTCGGGACTCACGTCGGGGCCCGGGGCGGGACTCGTGCCGGGACTCACGTCGGGCCCCGGGGCGGGACTCGTGCCGGGACTCACGTCGGGCCCCGGGGCGGGACTCGTGCCGGGAATCACGCCCCGGCCCGGGGTGTCGCCCTCCCGGGCCGGGGCCTGCTCCTCCAGCGCGGCGAGCGTCCTGGCCAGGCGGGTGGTGTCGGGCCCTGCGCTCTCCAGCCACCAGGCGACGGCTGCCGGGTAGGTGCCCGGGTAGAGCGCGGCGCACGACTCGGGCACGGCGTACGGGGGCGCGCCCGCCAGGTCCTCCAGCAGGGCCCGCAGCAGCAGCGGGTTGCGCGCGCCCGCCCGTACGACGGAATCGATCCACTCCCCGGTGGCGTCCGGCCGGGCGTCGCGCACCAGGTCGGCGGCCGCGTCCGGGCCGAGCGGGGCGAGGGTGTGGGCGCGCACCAGGTCCGGCGGCAGGGCGTGGGCGAGCCCGGCCGGCCGCTGCTCGACGTCGTACTGGCTGCGCTCGGTGGCCACGAGGAGGACCGCCAAGTCGTCGATACGGCGGGCCGCTTCGGCGAACCAGAGGCGCGAGGCGTCGTCGGCGAAGTGCACGTCGTCCACGGCCAGCAGCACCGGACCGGCCGCCGCGTACTCGCACAGCTCCGCCCAGAGCAGCTCGGCTTCGGCGAGTACGGGTGTGGGCGCGCCAGGGACCGGGTGTCCGGGGCCTGTGGGCATGCCCGGGACCGTACGGGCGCGTCCAGGGGCGCCCGCCAGCAGCTGCCGGACCGTCGAGAGCTGCCCGCGGGGCACGCCCGGGGAGCAGCGGGCCCGCAGCACCCGCATGCCGTCGTCGGCCGCGAGGTGCGTCGCCGCCTCCAGCAGGGCCGTCCGTCCGGTGCCGGTGGCCCCGCGCAGCAGGACGAGCCGGCCGCGGCCGGTCCTGGCCCGCCCGGTCTCGGCGGCGATCATCGCCAACGCGTCGTCGCGCTCTCGCAGCGGTCCGGTCATGGCGTTCTCCTGTATTCGGGTGCGACGACCACGACCACAACCAAGATCACGACCACGACCACGACCACGACCTCGATTACGCCTACGGCCGGTGCCGCCGGGCAGCGTCCCGGGTCCGTCGGGGCAGCCAAGTCGGCCCGTCGGGACGCTGGTTGCCGCGGCCGCTCCGTGGTGAAGTGCGTGAGGGGATGGCCACCGGTCTCATTCGTTCTCGTGGTGCGCCTCGTGGTTCTCCACAATTGCGCCCGCCCCACCCGCCTCATGAGGATGGAGCCGACCGACACGCTCACCGGCCCGCGCCGGAGAGTGAACTGCTGACCTGGGGAAACCGGTTGATTGAGACGTCCGGGACGCCCGCACTCGATATGCGGGAGCGGATATCCGTAACGGTGACGGCACCCGACCCCCTCACCCGTGAGGGCGCCGTGAGCCAGCTGCGCCGACAGCCGGGGATCGAACTGCGGGAGGAGCCGGGACCCGGCACGGTGGCACTGCTGATCGAAGACGGCCTCGACGACGATGCCTTCGCGCGGCTGCGCCGGGTGGTACGGAGCGAGGGTGCGCGCGCCGTCCTCGTGGTGGGGACGATCCGCGAGAGCGACCTGCTGGACGTCATCGAGGGCGGTGTCAGCGCCGTCGTCTGGCGCCGCGAGGCCACCGGTCACCGGCTCGTCCAGGCGCTGCGCGTCGCCGCGCGGGGCGACGGCGACCTGCCCGCCGACCTGCTCGGCCGGCTTATCAGCCAGGTGGGCACACTGCACCGGGGGACCACCGGCACGACAGGCCCGGTGCTGGGACTCGCACCCCGCGAGGCCGATGTCCTGCGCCTGGTCGCCGACGGGTTCGACACAGGGGAAATAGCCGGCAAGTTGTCCTACTCCGAGCGCACCGTCAAGAACGTCATGCACGGGCTCACTACTCGGCTGCACCTGCGCAACCGTGCGCACGCGGTGGCGTACGCCTTGCGACAGGGCTACATCTGACCGAAAAGACGGCAATGTCCTTTCGTGAGAGCCAATGTCTGACTGATCGTTAACTTATCAGGCCCCGGTGGCGACTTGAGCGGCCCCGGTGGGGCCCATCGACGTCCCGGCAGTGGAGAGAAGAGAGCACGACGGTGATCCACGAAGTGGACGAGGTCCTCAAGAGGCTCCTCGGTGGCGGAGCGCTGACCGGATCGGGGATCGACGTCTCCTTCGAGGCCCCCAGCCGGGACTGGGCGGCACGCCGGACCGGCCCGGCGATCAACGTCTACCTGTACGACATCCGGGAGGAACTGAGCCGCCGTCAGCGCGGCCAGGTGCCCGTGCGCGACACCCGCGACGTGGTCGTGCGCCGGCGGCAGCCGCCGCGCTGGTTCCGGATGTCGTACCTGGTGAGCGCCTGGACGAAGGCGCCGCAGGACGAACACCGGCTGTTGGCCGCCGTGTTGGCGACACTGCTGCCGTACGAACTGTTGCCCGCCAAGGAACTGCCACCGTCGCTACGGGAGTTGGGGCTCGCGGTGCCGCTCACCGTGGCGAGCGCCCAGACCGAGGCCAGGTCCTTCGCCGAGA
This sequence comes from Streptomyces sp. NPDC048442, assembly GCF_040651475.1. Lineage (NCBI taxonomy): Bacteria > Bacillati > Actinomycetota > Actinomycetes > Kitasatosporales > Streptomycetaceae > Streptomyces > Streptomyces sp. NPDC048442. Next base: position 91,297 of record NZ_JBEZKB010000016.1, on the reverse strand, counting down.
TCTGGTCGGCCCTCGGCGGCGAGCTCAAACCCTCCCTCGACCTGGTGGCCACCGTGCCGTTCCCGGCGTTCCCGGAGTACGACGCGGGTCCTCCGGTCACGGAGGGAGCGGTGGTGCGGCTCAGCGGCATGAACGGCGATCCGCCGCCGTCCGGCGAGCGCGCCCACCGGCCGCACCAGCTCGCGGCGGCCCACGAGGCCCACCGGGCCGCCAACGGCCCGCACCCGGAGAAGTGATGACCCCGCCGCCTGCCGTGGCACCCACCCACCGCGCCGCCCCGTCGCCGCTGCTCACCCGCCTCGCCGGCCTCCGCGAACGTATCGCCGCCCTGGTCGAGGACCGCTCCGCCGGGGACCCCACGGCAGACGACCCGCTGCGCGGTCTGTACGTGTCCGAGGAGACGGTACGACGCCTCCTGCGGGCGGAGCACGGAGACCACGACGTCCGCGCGGACTGCGCAGGGCATGACGAGCGTGCCGGGCACGACGTCCGCGCGGACCACGTCCGCCCCCCTGCCCCCGTCGCCCTCGGCGGTGCCCTCAAGGGCATGGGGGCGACAGGGGCCGGCGACCGGCTCGGCGGCCTGGTGGACCGTACCGGTCTGACCGAAGTGGATACCGCGATCCTGCTCGTCACGCTTGCGCCCGACCTCGACCGCGGTTTCGAGACGCTCTACGGCTACCTCAACGACGACGTCGGCCGGCGGCGCGCGACCGTCGGTCTGGCGCTCGACCTGTGCGGTCTGTCCGCCGGTGATGCCGCGGCCCGGGACCGCTTCCACCCGGCCGCGCCGCTCTCCCGGCTGGGCCTGCTGCATGTCGAGGACCAGGAGGCGCCGTTCCTCGGCCGCGTACTGCGCGTCCCCGACCGGCTGATCGCCCACCTGCTGGGGAGCGACACCCCGGACCCCGCGCTGAACGAGCACCTCCAACCCCTGCCCCCGCCGCCCGCCGCGTACGCGACGGACGGCGACCCCCTGACGTCCGGGCTCGCCGTGCTCCTGGCCAGGGCCCGGCCGCCCATGGTCTATCTGCGGGAGAGCCGCGAAGGCGACTCCCTGGCCTGTGCGGGCGCCGCACTGGCCGCGGCCGGCCGGCCCGCACTGCACTTCGGCACCGGCGCGGCCGCGCACCGCCCGCCGGTGCGGGAGCTGTTGCTGGAGGCCCGGCTGCGCGGCTGCGCGATCGTGGTGTCCCCGCTGCCCGACGACCCCGCCGGGCTCGTCCGGGAACTGGCGGCCGCCGACGTGCCGGTCGTCCTTGCCGGGGCCGGGGCGTACGACCCGAGGTGGTGCGGCGACGCCGACCCGGTGATCCTGGACGCGCCGAGCCCGCGCGGCGACGTCGTGGACCAGTGGGCGGGTGCGCTCGGACTCGCCCCGGGCGCCGGGCGGGATCCCGGCCCGGACGCCGGCCCCGGTTTCGACCTGGCCGCGACCGTCGTCCCGTACCGCATGCGCGGCGACCGGGTCCGCAGGGCCGCCCGTTCCGCCCTGGAACTGGCCGCCTTCGACGGGACCGACCTCACCGCCGCCCACGTACGGCAGGCCGCCCGGCACCACTCCGCTTCAGGCCTGGAGCAGCACGCCCGGCGGATCGTGCCGGACGTCGGCTGGAACGACCTGGTGCTGCCCGCCGCCTCGCTGGAGCACCTGCGCGAACTGGCCGTCAGGGCCCGGCACCGCGAGCGGGTGCTCGGCGACTGGCGGCTCAGCGCCGGAGGCGGGCGCGGGCGCGGCGTACTCGCCCTCTTCGCCGGGGAGTCGGGCACCGGCAAGACCCTCGCCGCCGAGGTGCTCGCCGCGGACCTGGGCCTCGATCTGTACGTCATACAGCTCTCCTCGGTGGTCGACAAGTACGTCGGGGAGACGGAGAAGAACCTGGAGCGGATCTTCTCGGAGGCCGACCGCACCGACGCCGTGCTGCTCTTCGACGAGGCCGACGCCGTGTTCGGGAAGCGCTCGGAGGTCAAGAGCTCCCACGACAAGCACGCCAACATGGAGAGCGCCTACCTGTTGCAGCGCCTGGAGGCCTTCAACGGCATCGCGGTGCTCACCACCAACCTGCGGGCCAACATCGACGACGCGTTCACCCGCCGCCTGGACCTGGTGGTCGACTTCCCCTTCCCCGAGGCGGACCAGCGGCTCGCGCTGTGGCGGCACAGCCTGACGCACGTACCGTGCGCGGACGACCTCGACCCGGCCGGCTGCGCCCGCGACTACGAACTGGCAGGCGGCTCCATCCGCAGCGCGGTGGTCACCGCCGCCTACGCGGCCGCTGCGCGCGGCGGCCCGGTCACCACGCCCGACCTGCTGAACGGCGCCCGGCGGGAGTACCGCAAGGCGGGCCGGATCGTCATGGAGGACGTCGGCTGGTGAGAGCCAGCAGGTGACACACGACGGTGGGGCCGGAGAGAAGGAATCTCTCCGGCCCCACCGCTGTACGGATCCGTCAGACGGTCAGCTTGATGGCGTCGATCCAGGCCCCGTTGTCGAGGGTGCCGATGAAGAGGTAGTTCGGGCGCTGCTCGGAGCAGATGTGATCGCCCCACTTGTTGTTGCGGAAGTGCACCTCGTGGCACACCTTCCCCTTGCCCACGTTGATGCCGAGCCCGACGAGGAACGGGGAGTCCGGCTTCTTGCCGCCGATGTAGATGTCCTTCGACTCCAGGAGGGGCGTCCAGTCGGGGGCCCACTTGGGCTTGCCGTCGTTGGACTCGGGGTCGTGGAGGAGCCCGTTGGCCGAAGCGGCCTCCACCCCGCTCACCGCGATGTTCATCTCGATGATCTTCTTGCCCTGGCCTGTGGTGCCCGCCAGCGTTCCGTCGCACACCGGCTTCTGCCAGCCGCCGTCGGTGATGCGCACGCGGTAGCAGATGTGCCGACCGCCGGGGTCGTCCGATGCGATCCGGCGCACGGCGGTCTGCGCGGTTTCCTTGGGCGGCGGCTTGGGAGCGTCCGGCTTCTCCTTCTCCGGCTTCCCTCCGTCGCCCCCGGGCTTCGGATCCTGGGCGGGCGGGGGAGGATCGGCCGGTACGGACGGCTTCGGGAGCGGAGGAGCCGAGGGGCTGGGCGCGATGGCTCCGGCCGGTACCGGCTTCTCCGCCGCGGCGGACACGAGGGACGGCTTGTAGGCGATCCACAGCATCACGAAGGTGATCGCGAGGGCCACGGCGACCCCGAGGAAGGTGGCGAGCCAGCGCGGCAGGAAACCGCGCTGCACGTACGTACCCTCCACGGACTCCGGCGAGACACCGGAGCGCTGCACCGAGAGCGTGTACGGCCGCTGCTCCTTCGAGCCGAACCAGATGATCTGCTTCGGCCGCAGCGTCATGTCGACGAACTGCGCGCGTCCGGGCTCGATCTGCGCGCTGCCCGGCCGGATTTCGTACGAGAGGTGGTCGCCGTTGTCGCTGCCGCTGATGGAAGCGGTGAGCTTGGTGTTGCCGAGGTTGTCCACCGCCAGGCGGGGGCGCCCGCGCAGACGCCCCCGGACGGTGGGCGGCACCAGCTCGGTCCGCATCTCGCTGAACGGCAGGATCGTCAGGTTGCCCTCGGGGACCGTCACCGCGTCCGGATGCTCGGTCGGGATGATCCGTACCGCGTACGGATTCGGGCCGGCCGTCGCGTCAGGGGTGCGCGGTGGGGAGAACGTCAGCTCGACGGTTCCCGTCGTGCCCGGATAGAGCCGCAGCGAGGGCGGCTCCACGAGGGTCCAGGGCGCGAGGGCCCCGACAGGTTCGAAGCGGTACTCGTCGACGACGTCGCCCGTGTTGCGCACCCGCAGGCGCACACGGGTGCTGCTGCCGGGGTCGACGGTCGCGGATGTGGGTTCGAGGGAGGTCCAGAGGCTCACCCGGGAAGGCTAGGAGGCGGCCGAGCGGGCGTCAGGAGGCTGCGGGGCAGACTCGATTGCACGAACGGGCGTCTGTACGGGACTGACGCCCGCGCCTTCCGGGACCGACGTCCGCGCCTTCCGGGACCGAGGCCCATGCCTTCCGGGACCGACGCCCGCGCCCTCCGGCGGTGCGTCCGTGTCGCCGCGGTGGGGGAGGGGCGCCCGGTCCGGGGCGGGCGGGCCCGTACCCGCCCTTCGGGGCAACGTCGATGCCCCTGGCCAGGCACTTGCGGACGTTTCGGCCGGTGTGCCGCGCGCGTGAAGATCACAGACGAGCCATTGGTTACCCCGAGGAGAGCAGAGCATGCCGTCGTACCTGTCGCCCGGTGTATACGTCGAGGAGGTGGCCAGCGGATCCCGCCCGATCGAGGGCGTCGGCACCTCGGTGGCGGCCTTCGTCGGCCTCGCACCGACCGGACCGCTGAACGAGCCGACCCTGGTCACGAACTGGACGCAGTACACAGCGGCCTTCGGAGAGTTCACCGACGGGTACTACCTGGCGCACTCCGTCTACGGCTTCTTCAACAACGGCGGTTCGGCCGCCTACGTCGTGCGCGTCGGCGGATCCCCCGAGGGCATCGCCGGCGAGACCGCGGCCCCGGCCGAGGTGGCCGCACCGGCGGCCCCCGCGGCGCTGCCCGCCGCCGAACCCCGGCAGCTGGGCACCTTCGCGGTCGCGGCGACCGGCACCGGGCAGAACGGCAACCTGAGCGTCGAGGTCTCCGATCCCGAGGGCGAGGGACCGGCCGAGCGCTTCAAGCTGACCGTCAAGGACGGCGACAAGCCGGTCGAGTCCTTCGACGTGAGCGCGAAGAAGGGCAACCGCTCCTACGTCGTCACGCAGGTCAAGGAGCAGTCCAGGCTGATCACCGTGACCGAGGCCGCACCGGCCGGTCAACTGGCCCGCCCCGAGAACCAGTCGGTGGCACTGCCCGCACCTCCGCCCGCGCCCGCCGCCGCTCCCGCCCCCGCGCGGAAGGCCCCCGGTACACCGGCGGCCGGTCCCGCGCAGTACCTCGGCGACAGCGCCGACCGCACCGGGTTCGGCGGCCTGGAGGCCGTCGACGAGGTGTCCATGGTCGCGGTCCCCGACCTCATGGCCGCCTACCAGCGGGGCACGATCGACCTGGAGTCCGTCAAGGCGGTGCAGCTGGGCCTCATCGCGCACTGCGAGCTGATGGGCGACCGCGTCGCGATCATCGACCCGCCGCCCTCGCTGAATGCCCGTCAGATCCGCGTGTGGCGGCAGGAGACGGCCGGCTACGACTCCAAGTACGCCGCGCTGTACTACCCGTGGATCAAGTCTTTCGACCCCGCCACCGGCCAGGCGCGGCTCGTCCCGCCGAGCGGCCACGTCGCCGGCGTCTGGGCCCGCAACGACTCCGAGCGCGGGGTGCACAAGGCGCCCGCCAACGAGGTCGTACGGGGCGCCGTCGACCTCGAACTCCAGATCACCCGGGGCGAGCAGGACCTGCTCAACCCGGTCGGGATCAACTGCATCCGCGCCTTCCCCGGCCGCGGCATCCGCATCTGGGGCGCGCGCACCCTCTCCTCCGACCCGGCGTGGCGCTACCTCAACGTCCGCAGGTACTTCAACTACCTGGAGGAGTCGATCCTGATCGGCACCCAATGGGTGGTGTTCGAGCCGAACGACCACCAGCTGTGGGCCCGGATCCGGCGCAATATCTCCGCCTTCCTCGTCAACGAGTGGCGCGGCGGGGCCCTGTTCGGCGCCAAGCCGGAGGACGCGTACTACGTCAAGTGCGACGAGGAGACCAACCCGCCGGAGTCGGTCGACGTGGGCCGGGTCGTGTGCGAGATCGGCATCGCGCCGGTGAAGCCGGCCGAGTTCGTCGTCTTCCGGCTGGCGCAGTTCTCCAGCGGCAACGGGGACCTGGAGGAGTAGCCCCCGGACCGCTCACGCCGCCACAACCCTCCCCCTCCCCCTCCCCCTCCTCCTCAGCACCTCAGCGCGAAGGACCAGTACATGAGTCTCCAGCCGGGCGACGCCCTCACATCACACAATTTCGGCCTGCAGATCGACGGCGTCATGGTCGAGTACCTGGCAGAGGTCAGCGGTCTCAGCCTGGAACAGGACGTCATCGAGTACCAGCAGGTCTCCGCCCAGGGCGTGCCCGTCGTCAAGAAGATGCCGGGCGTCCAGAAGGCGGGCAACTGCACGGTGGTCCGCGGTATGACGCAGTCCAAGGCGTTCAACGAGTGGATCAACCAGTCCGTCAGGGGCGAGATGGGCAGCGCGCGCAAGAACGCCACCATCATGGTGATGGACTACCAGAACAACCCGGTCAAGCGGTACAACATGCGCAACGCGTGGTGCAGCAAGATCGACACCAGCTCGGTGAAGGCGGGCGAGGCGGCGGCGCTCACCGAGACCGTGACCATCACGTTCGAAGAACTGGTCATCGAATAATGCGGCGCACGGCTGTCCGGGCGGCGGGGAGCGCGGAGGCCGGACTCGCACCCGGACCCGGACCTGGACCCGTACCTGGACCAGGTCCCGTACCTGAGCAGGCGGTTGCCCCCGCGTCCCCCGCACCGTCGAGGAGCCTGCGGACGGAGTTCCCCTTCGAGCTGCCGCGCGGGTACGTGGACGACGCGGGCACCGTGCACCGCGACGGCGTGATGCGCCTGGCCACGGCCCGCGACGAACTGGTCCCCCTGCGGGACGTCCGGGTCCAGGAGAACCCCGCGTACCTGTCCGTCGTGCTGCTCGGCCGGGTCATCACCCGGCTGGGCACCCTCGCGATGGTGCACGACGGGATCGTGGAGAACATGTTCGCCTCCGACCTGGCGTTCCTCCAGGACTTCTACCGCCAGGTCAACGCCGAGGGCCACACACGTGCCTCGGTGGAGTGCCCGCACTGCACGGAGCCCTTCGAGATCGACCTCGGCGGGAGCCGCCTGGGGGAATCGTGACGTACGCGACCGACCGGCTGCACGAGGAGGTCGCGTACGTCGCCTTCCACTTCCACTGGGGCCTGGAGCAGATCCTGGACCTGGAACACCAGGACAGGCGCCGCTACGTGGATCACATCGCGTCCCTGGTGGCGCGCGGGTCAGGAGGCTGAACGATGCGGTTCCTGGACCGTCTGAGGCGTCTCCCGCAGGTGGCGTCCCCGGCGTCCGGCGAGGGGGTACGGGCCGTGCCGGCCGAGGGCGCGCGTCCCGACGCCGGGCAGCCGGCCGTCGGGGCACGCCCTGCGGCCTGGACCGCCCTGCCGCCCCTCCGGCGGGCGGCGCCCCCGGGCGCCGCCGGTGTCGCCGACGCGGGCTTCCCCCAGCGGCTGGCCACTTGGCAGAACCCTTCCTCGATCGGCGTCGCCTCGCCGGCCGTCCTCGACGGCACGTCGGGTGGGATGCTCGTCAACCCCCCGTCGGGGCAGGCCACTTCACCTTCTGCGCGAGTGAACTCGCCTTCGGTGCAGCCGTCGCCTGTGCAGGGGCAGGAGCGGGGAGATTCCCCGGTCCCGACCCCGGTGCTGGGGACGTGGGTGGCTCCGGTGCTGCCGGAGCCTGCGCGAGCGGAACGGGAGGAGGCGCCGGTGCGACCGATTGCGGAGCGGCCAGCTCCGGCGCGACAGGCCGGGAGGACGCCGGGCTCGTTCACCACGGCGGCGCCCGCTCCGGTGCAGCGGCGTTCGCTGCCCGCGCGGCTGCCGTCGCGGGCCGACTCCCCGGCGCGGAGTGCTGTACCCGCGCGTCCCGAGGCGGCCGCATCCGGCCGGGTTCCCGACGCGCCCCGTGAGGGCGGGGCGGGCGAACGGGGCGGGAGCGTCGGCCCGTCGTCCGGCCCCCGGCCCGCTGGGCCTCGGGACACGAGTGGGGTTCCCGCTTCCGGTCCGGCACCGGCGACGGCTTCCGGCGGGGAGCCGTCGCCGGTGCAGCGGGCGTCGGCACCCGGGGCCCGGCCCACCCCCTCGGCGACGGCACCGCTTGCCGACGCTTCGTCTGCGTTCCGTACGGGCCCTACGGGCCCGGGAGCCGGGATTCCACGTACAACTGAGGCTGTCCGTACGGTGGAAGCGTCCCCCACGACCGGACCCCCGGTCTCGATCGGGGACCTCCCCACGACGCGAACCTCGGGGCCGGTCGGTACGCCCCCTGCCGCGTCCGGCACGACGTCCCGGGGGACTGCAAGGACCGTCGGGGCGGAGCCGACCACCCCGTCGACCTCCAGCGGTCCGTCGGCGCGCCCGGCCGCCGTGCAGCGGGAGCCCATGAACCCGGCGACCGCGCCGCATCGGCCCGCAGCGGCTCGGTCGGCCGCGGCTCCGGCTCCGGCAGGCGGCCCGGACTCCTCCCTCAACTCTGCCTCAGTACCGGTCGGCCGTACGCCGGTGTCCCGCCCCGTGGTTGCTACGCCGACCCAGCAGAACCCGGCGCAGCAGTCGCCACCTGCCGCGCGCACCCACTCCCGGACCGCGGCAACCACCGGAGGTGCCGCACCGGTTGGAGGCTCAGGTATGTCCGGTCCTGCCACGTCGGCCGGACCTCCCGGGCCGGCCATGGGGCCCGCCGCAGGCCCCGGGGTCCCCGTCGGTGGCTCACACAGCACCGCTGGTTCGTCAGCCGCCCCGGTGGAGCCCCGCCAGGGCCGGGCTCCCGCGCAGGGAAGCGCTGCCGCCGCGCCTTCCGCGCCCGGGGACGCCACGTACCCGGGCCCGAGTCTGCAGCGCCGGACTGCCGCACCGTCGGGAAGTCCCTCGTCCCGGCAGGACGCAAGCTCGCGCGGAGTGCGTACGCCTTCCCCCGGTGCGAGCACGCCGAAGCCGTCCCGTCCTGCCGGACGTGCCGGGCTCGGTGCTCCGCTCCCGCACGGCCACGCGTCTGCGCAGGCTCCCGCGACGGGCCGTCCCGCCGTACACCCGGGCCCCGCCGTACCCGCGACCGCCCCACCGGCAGTCACGGGAACACTCGCGCGCGGAGCCGGTCCCACGGCCGCGCCTGCCGTGGTGCGGCGATCCGCGCAGCCCACCGCTTCGGACGTGCCCGTCCCGGCTGCCGTGCGTCCCGCCGGACGTTCGGGCCTCGCCGTGCCCGTGCCCGCCCCGCCGGCAGTCACGGGAACACCCGCGCGCGGAGCCGGTCCCACGGCCGCGCCTGCCGTGGTGCGGCGACCCGCGCAGCTCACCGCTCCGGCCGCGCCTGCCGTGGTGCAGCGATCCGCGCAGCCCACCGCGCCGGACGTGCCCGTCCCGGCTGCCGTGCGTCCCGCCGGACGTTCGGGCCCCGCCGTGCCCGTGACCGCCCCGCCGGCAGTCACGGGAACACCCGCGCGCGGAGCCGGTCCCACGGCCGCGCCTGCCGTGGTGCGGAGATCCGCGCAGCCCACCGCTCCGGCCATGCCTGCCGTGGTGCAGCGATCCGCGCAGCCCACCGCGCCGGACGTGCCCGTCCCGGCTGCCGTGCGTCCCGCCGGACGTTCGGGCCCCGCCGTGCCCGTGACCGCCCCGCCGGCAGTCACGGGAACACCCGCGCGCGGAGCCGGTCCCACGGCCGCGCCTGCCGTGGTGCAGCGATCCGCGCAGCTCACCGCTCCGGCCGCGCCTGCCGTGGTGCAGCGATCCGCGCAGCCCACCGCGCCGGACGCGCCCGTCCCGGCTGCCGTACGTCCCGTCACGGGCGGGCCGCCGCATGCCGAACAGGCCCCCGTCATCCCCGTTCCCGCCGCCAGAGCGGTGTCTGACAGCTCCGCGACGGTTCCAGCGGTCGCCGCGCGCCCCCTGCTCGGCGCACCGTTGTCCACCCGGCCCGCGCACGCCACACCGGTCGGCTCCTCGGCGGGCCCGTCGGCGGCGCGAGGTGGCACCGTGCCCGCGCACCCCGCCCCGCTTCCTGTCGCCCGCGCGGCCGAAGCGCGAGGTTCCGAGGCCGGTCGTCCCAGCACTCCGCTGCCGACTGCCGCCCCGGCCCCGCCCACCGTCCAGCGCCGTATCGCATCCGCCGCCCCCGCATCGCTCACCCCCATGCCGCCAACTCCCCCTCGCCGGAGGGTCGATGACCCCCCGGCGACCGGTCACCTTCCCGCGTCGGCCTTCTCCGCCCCGGCTGCCCCCACCCCGCCGGTCGCCCCGGCGGCCGCCGTCCCGACGGGTCCCGCGCCCCTCCCCGTAACGGCCTCCGTGCCCCCGGCCCCGCCCACCGTCCAGCGCCGCACTGTGCCCGCCGTGCCCGCCGTGCCCGTAACTTCCGTTCGCCGGACGGCCGATGAGCCATCGGAGGCGGGGCGACTGCCCGCAACGGCCACCGAGCCCCCAGCCCTGCCTACCGTCCAGCGCCGTACCGCGCTCGCCGCGCCCGTAACTCCTCTTCACCGGGCGGCCGGTGAGCCCTCGGTGGCCGGTCACCTTCCCGCCCCGGCCTTCGCGGCTCCGGCCTCCCCTATTCCGACCGCGTCCGCCCCCTCTTCCCAGGGCAGCTCAACTCCCGTGCTCGCACAGCCCGTTCGGCCCGCTGCGGCGCCCGTCCACCAGCCCTCCGTGCAACGGAGCACCGCCCCCGCCGCTGTGCCGCTGCGGCGTACCGCGCACGGAGCGACCGTCCTGCCCTCCGAGCGCCCGCTCCCGGCGCCCGACGGTGTCAACCTGCCACCCTCGCCCACGCCCCCCACCCCGCCGGCGCCCGCCGTCCAGCGCACCCCCGAGTCCCAGCCCCTCTCCCAGGGCACACCCCCGCCTCCCCCCTACACCCCGGGCCCGCCCCCGCCCGCGTACGACTCAGGAGGCTCAGGAGATCGTCCGCCGGCCCACAGCGACGTGGAGGAGGGGGGTTTTGACCCGCGGGCGCTGACCGACTTCCAGTTGGACGAGCTGACGCACCGGCTGACCGGCCGGATCACCCGGCTGCTGCGTACCGAACTCCGGCTCGACCGCGAACGGATCGGCAGACTGCGCGACCCCCGGTGAGCACGCCCCCGTAGTCCCGGCGGCCCGCCGAACGCGCCCCGTACCACCCGTCTTCAGAAAGGCCCCGCGATGTCCCGCGATCTCGACCCGGGCTCCACCATCTTCTTCACCCTCACCATCGACGGCGAGAGCCTCGGGTTCTTCAACGGGTGCGAGGGCCTGTCGTCCACCGTGGAGGTCGAGCAGCGTCAGGAGGGCGGCAACAACGGGTTCGTCTGGCAGCTCCCGTCCCGCGTCACCTTCTCCACCATCCGGCTCACCCGCCCCCTCACCCCGGAGACCACGAAGGTCGCGAAGTGGATCTCGTCCGTGACCACCGGGGTCAACCGCCCCACCGCCCAGATCGCGGCCCTGCGCGCGGACGGGTCCGAGGTGGCGCGCTGGGGGCTCATCGACGTGCTGCCGGTCCGCTGGCAGGGACCGTCCCTCGACCCGGCGAGTCCGGGCGTGGCGACGGAGGTCCTGGATATCACCCACCACGGCTTCACGGACTGAATGGCCGCAGCTCGCACCACGGGTACGGAACGACCGGGAACACCCGGGAACACAGGGGAAGAAGAGACACAACATGGCCAAGGGAAGCGGCCGCGGCGCCGGCAAGAGCCTGGTGCGGGCCACCCTCGCGATTCACGAGCCGCCCGTCGGCACCAGCACCACGCCCGGCGGTCTCATCAGGACCTTCGACTTCGACTTCAATCCCGCACAGCTGTCGATCGGACGCAAGGCCCACTGGAAGGTGACGCCGACCGCCGCGGTGCGCGACGGTCCGACACCGGAGTTCATGGGGCCCCAGCCGCGTGAGATGGGCGTGGAGATCTTCCTCGACTCCTCCGACCGGCCGAGCGCCAACACCGTGCTGCGGAAGGTGGAATCACTGCTCGACTGCTGCCAGGTGACGGCGAAGAGCATCGCCGCGAAGCAGCCGTCGCCGCCGTGGGTCGTCTTCCAGTGGGGCTCGTTCTCCACGGCCCGGTTCACCGCGTACGTCAGCAGCGTGGACGCGGCCTACTCGCTCTTCGGGACGACGGGCGTGCCCATCCGTGCCACCTGCCAGCTGCGGCTGCACGAGATCCCGAGCCGTACCGAAGGACAGAACCCCACCTCGGGCGCGCTGAGCGCCCGGCGGGTGCACCGGGTGGTGGCGGGCGACTCCCTCCAGTCGCTGGCCTGGCGCGAGTACGGCGACACCGCCGCCTGGCGGGCGATCGCCGAGGCCAACGACATCGACGACCCCGCGACCCTGCCCAACGGCACCGAACTGGTGCTGCCCGCCGCCGAGGAGGTGCGCCCCTGATGACGCAGTCCGCGTACTCCAGCGTCATCCAGGTCACCCTGGGCGGCAGCCCCCTGCCGCGGGACCTCGCCCCGCTCCTCGTGGACGGCTGGGTCGACCAGGGCATCGGAGTGCCGGCCGCCTTCCGGCTCACCTTCCGAGACCCCTACCGGATCCTGCTCGGCAGGCTCGGAGTCGACTTCGGCACCCCGGTGGTGATCTCCCCGGTCGCCGACGGCAAGGGCGCCTTCGACCCGCTCCTGACGGGCGAGGTCTGCGGATTCGAGGCCGACTACGACGGCACCGGTTCGTTCACCGTCGTACGCGGCTACGACGCCGGCCACCGGCTGCTGCGGCAGCGCCGGGTGGCCGCGTACCGCAACCAGTCCGCCTCCGACATCGCCCGCAAACTCGCCGCGCTCGACGGCGTGCCCGTCGGGCGGATCCAGTCGACCAGGACGGTGTACGAGTTCATCAGCCAGGCGAACGTCACCGACTGGGACTTTCTCGCCCGCCTCGCCGACGAGAACGAGATGGTGATGTCGGTCGACGCCAGGGGCAAGTTCCAGTTCGTACGTCCCGACCCGGCGTCCGGCGCACCGGCCGTCAGCACACCGGGCGCCAAGAGCCCGTTCGTGCTGGAGGCCGGTACCGACATCCTGCGGCTGCGCGCCGGGGTGACCGCCGCCGAGCAGGTCGCCACGGTCGAGGCGCGCGGCTGGGACGTCACCGGCAAGAAGGAACTGACCGCGACCTCACCGGCCAAGACCAACCCGGGCATCAGCATCGGCACCACACCCGGCAAGGCCGCGGGCCGCTTCAAGGCCGCCAAACTGGTCGAGGTGCAGACGCCCCTCGACCGCCAGTCGGAGGTGAAGTACGCGGCCGAGGCGCTCGCCAACGACGTCACCTCCTCCTTCGCCGAACTGGAGGTCGTCGCACGCGGCACGCCCAAGCTCCGGCCCGGCCTGCCCGTCACGCTCGCCGACGTCGGCAAGCCCTTCGAGGGCAAGTACACGGCCACCTCGGTACGGCACGTCTTCGGCGACGGCAAGCACTACGAGGCGTGGGTGACCGTCAGCGGCCGGCAGTGGCGCTCGCTGTACGGACTGACCTCCGGAGGCGGCTCCGGCCAGCAGGGGCTGCGGCTGCCCGGCCTGGTGAACGCCCTCGTCACCGACGTGCAGGACCCGCTGCGCCAGGGGCGCGTCAAGCTCCGCTTCCCGTGGCTCGACGACGCGTACGTCAGTGACTGGACGCGGGTGGCCCAGTTCGGCGGCAAGCGCGGGGGTTCCGTCTTCCCGCTGGACGTCGGCGACGAGGTGCTGGCCGGCTTCGACCGGGGCGCCCTGGACCACCCGTACGTCATCGGCGGCCTCTACAACGGCAAGGACAAACCCACCCCGGTGAAGGACGTGCCGCTGCACGACGGGGCCCGGCAGCGTGCGTCCCGGCACACCCTCTCCGACCGGACAGGCAACCGCATGGACCTGCTCAGCCAGCGGACCGGCGGCAAACAGGGCGTACGGCTGACCACCGGCGACAGCAAGCTCGTCATCAACCTGGACCGCACGCAGACCGAGATCACCGTCGACAGCAAGGGCTCGGTCAGCATCAAGGGCAGCCGCTCGGTGTCCGTGGAGGCGGGCACGGACCTCACCCTGAGCGCCGCCCGCCGGCTGACCATCAAGAGCGGCGGCCCGCTGGACATCCAGGGCCGCGGCCTGGTGAACGTCAGGTCGCTCGGCGGCGCGGTGAACGTGGACGCCGTGGGCGCCCTCAGCCTCAAGGCCGCGGGCGCCGCGACCCTCAGCGCCGCGGGCACCGTCCAGGTCAACGCCGCGGCGAACGTGGGCATCCGGGCCGCCACGCTCCTGCTGCAAGGAATGGTCATGGTCAACAACAAGCCCTATCCGATCCCGTGACGGGCCGTTCCACGCCCGTCGACCGGTCGGCGGAAGACGGAAGCAGGTGCACCTTCGATGGCTGAGCAGTTCGTCGGCTCGGGCTGGGCGTTCCCCCTGCGCATCGGCCCCACCGGGGGCATCGCGCTGGTCAGCGGCGAGCGGGAGGTCGAGGAGGCCATCCGGCTCGTCCTGGCCACCGCGCCCGGCGAGCGGCCGATGCGCCCCGAATTCGGCTGCGCCATCCACGACATGGTCTTCGCCCCGGTCAACGAGGCGACGGCGGGCCGCATCCAGTACGAGGTGTACGCCAGCCTCGACCGGTGGGAGCCGCGCATCGAGGTGCACGAGGTCGAGGTCAGCGCGGGCACCGAGCAGAGCGTGCTGTTCATCGACGTCCGCTACTCGATCCGCGGCACCAACAACCCGCGCAGCCTCGTCTTCCCCTTCTACGTCATCCCCTCCCACGAGGAGCCCGGCGCGCCCGGCCCCGGCCCCTCCCACGAAAGCGACCGCTGATGGCCCTGCCCTCACCCCAGCTCGACGACCGCCGGTTCCAGCAGTTCGTGGACGACGCCAAGCGCTACATCCAGCAGCGCGCACCCGAGTGGACCGACCACAACGTCTCCGACCCCGGTGTCACCCTCGTCGAGACCGTGGCCCACATGGCCGACCAGATCGTCTACCGGCTCAACAGGGTGCCCGACAAGAACCACCTGGCCTTCCTGGACCTCGTGGGCATCACCCTCTTCCCGCCGACGGCCGCCCGCACCGACGTCACGTTCTGGCTGTCCGCACCGCAGGACGAGACGGTGCTGCTGCCCGTGGGCACCGAGGTGGCCACCCTGCGCACCGAGAACGAGCAGGCCGTCGTCTTCGCCACCGAGCGCGAACTCCCGCTGCTGCCCTGCTCGTTGCGGCACCTGGTGGTGCAACCTGTCGGCGAGCCGGTCGCCGACCGGACCACCGACCTCGCCGAGAACAAGGACGTGAACTGCTTCGCCGAAGCCCCCCGGCCCGGCGACTGCCTGCTGTTCGGGCTGACCGCGGCAGTGCCGCACTGCGCGGTGGCACTCGAACTCGACAGCCGCGTGGACGGCGTCGGCGTGGACCCCCGCCAGCCGCCCCTGGTGTGGGAGGCGTGGACGGAGGACGGCTGGCGGGAGTGCGAGGTCGACCGGGACGGCACCGGCGGCCTCAACCGGCCTGGCGACGTCGTGCTGCACGTCCCCGGCGGCCACGTACTGTCCCGCTCCGGCGGACAGGAGGCGGGCTGGCTGCGCTGCCGGGTCACCGAGCCGCTGACCCACCAGCCCTTCTACGCGACCTCCCCGACCGTACGGTCCGCCGACGCCTGCACCGTCGGCGGAACAGCCCCCGCCGTGCACGCCGAGACCGTCACCGACGAGGCGCTCGGCGAGGCGACGGGACTGCCGGGCCAGCGGCTGCGGCTCGTGCACGCGCCCGTGGTGGGCGACGACCCGCCGCTGCTGCTGCAGTCCGCCGAGCGCGACGGCTGGCAGGACTGGCAGGTCGTCCCGCACTTCGCCGCCTCCGGCCCGCACGACCGGCACATCACCCTGGACGCCACCACCGGCGAGATCGCCTTCGGCCCCTCCGTCCGCGAACCCGACGGCACCCTGCGCCACTACGGCGCCGTCCCCGCGAAGGGAGCCGTGCTCCGCGCCCGCCGCTACCGCATTGGCGGCGGCCGCGCGGGCAACGTGGCCCGCGGCGCCGTACAGGTGCTGCGCACCTCCGTGCCGTACGTGTCCGAGGTCGTCAACCGCGAAGCTGCCCGGGGCGGCGTCGAGGGCGAGAGCGTGCAGGAGGCCAAGGTCAGGGCGCCCATCACGCTGCGCGCCCAGGAACGCGCAGTGACCCTGCGCGACTACGAGGAACTCGCCCGCCGCGCCGCCCCGGAGACCGCGCGCATCGCCTGCCTGGAGGGCCCGGAGAACGAACACGGCTCGTACGCGGTACGGGTCCTGGTCGTGCCGCAGGCCGTACCGGACCCGGGCGGGCGGCTGCGCTTCGAGCAACTCGTCCCCGGCGACGCCCTGTTGGACCGGATCACCCGCCATCTCGACGAACGCAGGCTGATCGGCACCCGGCTCGCGGTCGGGCCCCCGTACTACCAGGGCGTCACCGTCGTGGCCACCGTGCACGCCTTCCGGGGCGTGGACACCGACCGGGTGCGCCGGCAGGCGCACGACGCCCTCTACCGGCACCTCGACCCGCTGACCGGCGGGGTCGAGGGGACCGGCTGGCCGTTCGGCAGGCCCGTGCAGTCCGGGGAGGTGTTCGCCGTCCTGCAGCGCGTACCGGGTGTGGAACTGGTCGACGAGGTCACCCTGCACCCGGCCGACCCCCTGACCGGCAAACGGGGCGAGGCGACCGACCGGATCGACCTGAAGGCGCCGTCCCTGGTCTTCTCCTTCGACCACCGCGTACGGGTGCTCGGAGGGACCTCGTGAGAGGGTCCGTCGACGGGCTCGGCTCGTCGGCCCCACTCGGTGCGATGCTGCCCGCGGTCTTCGCCGACGACGACCTCGCCCAGCGGTTCGTGGCCGGACTCGACGAGGTCATGGCCCCGATCCTCAACGTGCTCGACTGCCTGCCCGCCTACTTCGATCCCGCCCTCGCCCCGGTGGACTTCACCCGCTGGCTGGCCGACTGGGTCGGCGCCGAGACCGACGGCACCGAACCGGAACCGCGCCTGCGCGCCGCCGTGGCCGCCGCCGCGTACCTCCACCGCGTCAGGGGCACCCGGCACGGCCTCGCCGAGGCGGTCCGCCTGGCCTTCGGGGTCGAGCCGGAGATCACCGAGAGCGGCGGCGCGACGTGGAGCGCCCGCCCGCTCGGGCCCTTCCCCGGCGAGCGGCGGCCGTACCTGCACGTCACCCTCCGTCTCCCCGCCCCGGGCCCGGCGGACGAGCACCGCTTGAACGCCCTCGTGGCGGCGGCCCGCCCCGCCCACATGCCGTACACGGTCACAGTGACCGCAGCCGAAAGGATCCAGGAAAGATGACCACCCAGAACTGCGCCGAATGCGGTACGCGAGCGGAACCGGGCCAGTCGTTCTGCGACGCCTGCGGCGCCGTACTGAGCTGGAAGGCCCCGGTGCCGGCAGCACGCGCGACGAGTACGCGGGACGAGAGCCGGGAGGAGGAGCGCACCGCACGGACGGGCACCGCACGGACGGGCACCGCACCGCCGGCGCGTACGGGCACGCATGCGTACGGAGACGCGACCCCTCGCAACGACCGCGGTGCCGAGCCCGGCAGGGCGGCGGGAGTCGCCGAGCCCGGCAGGGCCACGGGCGTCGACGTGCGGGGCAGTCGGCAGACGGCGTACGACGAGAGCGCACCGGCCGAGCCGGTCCCCACACCCGCGCCCACCACCCCGCCGCCCGCAGCTCCCGCAGCTCCCGCGTCCACGTCTCAGCCTCCGCCCTACGACACGATGGCCGACCGCGCCCGCTCCCTGCTCGTACCGGTGTCCGAACCGGAGGGACGTCCGGCCGATGTCCCGTCGGTCGCCCCGGTCCTCCCCGGCCGGCCGGTCGCGGACCGCCCCCAGGTGCGGGCCCCCGGCCACGAAGCGGGCGAAGGGAACGGCCTGCCGTGCCCGTGGTGCGCCACGCCCAACCGGCCGGACCGGCACTTCTGCGCCCGCTGTGCGATGCCCATGACCCGGCAGGAGGAGCGGTCGCGCGTCCGCCTCCCGTGGTGGCGCCGCCTCCTGAACTCCCGCGGCGGCGAGACCCCGTGGGCCGGCGACCGCCCCCGCATGCGGCGCACCTTCGACAGCGTGCTGCGCTGGGTGTTCGCCGCCGTCGTACTCGCCCTGCTGATCGTCGCGGGAACGAACGCGCCGACGGCCGTGCAGGCCACCCGTGACCACTTCGCCAAGCGGGCCCCCGTCGCCCCGGACGGGTTCGGTGCGTCGCGTTCGTTCCAGGGCCACCCACCCACGCTCGCCTTCGACAAGTTCAGCAACACCTGGTGGGGCCCCGGCATAGCGCAGTCCGGCGAGGGCGAATGGATCGAGGCCCGCTTCGACGAACCGACCCGGCTGCTCGACCTGATCGTCACCCCGGGCGTCTCCAGCAAGGCGAACCGGATCGGGGAGTCGGCCCTGCCGCACCGGCTCAAGGCCACGATCACCACGAAGGACGGCAGGCACACGACACGGACCCTCACCCTGGACCAGGGCCCCGGAGGCCAGCGCCGCGCCTTCCGCGTCGGGGACGTCACCAAGGTCCGCTTCACCGTCGAGTCCGCGTACGGCGCCTCCGCGGGCAAGCAAGTGGCCCTCGCCGAGATCGAGTTCTTCGGCCCTTCGCGCGGCGACAGCGCCTGAGCCGAAGGACGGAGAACTCAGAATCCCGGAAGGTACCTGGTGTACGCGGCCGAGTCGACGGCGAGGAGGCCGCTGAACGGTGCGTCGAGCTGGTGGATGAGCAGGACCATGAAGGCGATGAGCGCGGCGAGTCCCATGACCATGACGACGTGCATGAAGCTCCGCTGCACTCCGAACATGAACATGAACGCGAGGGTGAGTACGCCCCCGATGACCAGGCCGAACCACAGGATGGGGGACAGGCCCTGTTCCGCATCGCTCTCGCGGCCCCGCCTGGCCTGGTCCAGCGCGCTGATCTGGGCGAGCATCTCCTGTGCGGTGACCTGCTGTGCGGTGGTGGCTCCGTCGCGTACCTGCTCGGCGGCCCGTACCTCTCCCAGGAGGGACCAGCCCTGCTCGCCGAGCGGCTGCCGCTCAGCCATCCTGGGCCACTCCGCGGTCA
This sequence comes from Streptomyces sp. NPDC048442, assembly GCF_040651475.1. Classification (NCBI taxonomy): domain Bacteria; kingdom Bacillati; phylum Actinomycetota; class Actinomycetes; order Kitasatosporales; family Streptomycetaceae; genus Streptomyces; species Streptomyces sp. NPDC048442. The sequence goes on along the minus strand of NZ_JBEZKB010000016.1, from coordinate 72,491 downwards.
CCACGTGCCGGACGTACGTGGTGACGCCGGTGCGCATCCGGTCGGCCTGCTCGGCCGGCATTCCCTCGGCGAGCAGGTACAGCTGGTGTGCCGCGCCTGCCTCGGTCTGCACGTGTTCTTCCGCGCTGGAGCGGGTGTCCCACACCGAGACCAGTGCCAGGCCGAGGACGAGGGCGTAGAGGACACCGACCATCATGGAGATGTACTCGGCCACGTCCTCGCGCGGTTCGTCCTCGTCGGACGGCGGCCAGAAGCGGTGTTTGACCACCACGCAGGCCCCGGCCAGCACGGCGACGCCGAGGACGACGGCGAGAGTTTCGATCATTGAGGGCGCTGCTCCTTTCATGTCCGTACAGGGGGGCTGGGGCTGGGGGCTAGCGGCGGCGTGATCCCACGACGGCCGCCACCAGTGCTGCCGGGAGGAGAAGAAGAAACAGCATCGCGAGCAGGCCCAGGCCGGTGGGGCGGCCGCCGGGCCGGTACAGACGGCCGGGCAGGGGATCCTGCCCCTCCTGGGCGGACTCGCGCGGCACGTTCTGGGCGGTGCCGGGCCCGGCGGGTTCGTCGGGCGCGGCAGGCACAGCGGGTTCGGCGGGCACGGCAGGCGCTGCGGGTTCGGCGGGCGCAGCAGGAGGGGGCGGTACGGCGATGTCGAAGGGGGGCGCCACGGCTCCTGGCGGCAGCAACCCGGTGAGCGGGGGCGGCACACCGGGCAACGGCACACCGGGCGGCGCGACACCGGGTGCCCCGGCACCGGCCGGCGGAGCGGGCCGGCGTGCGGGCGCATCCAGCTCGTTGCGCGCCTCCGGCTCACGAGGCGCGGGCTCACGAGGCGCGGGCTCCCTTCGCGGTACGGGCGGCCGTCGCGCGGCGACCCTGGGGATGGCGAACCGGGCGGAGGCCCTCGCGGTGAGCTTCGGCGGCGGTACGGAGTTCCCCCAGCGCCCGAGCGTGCGGAGCCGGTCGCTGCCCTCGGCCCGTCCCGTACTCGAGTACGTACCGACGCCGCGCCGGACCACCGCCGTGCACCGCGCGGGCCTTCCCGGGTCCAGCCGCGCAACCGTCGCCCGCCCGCCCGGACAGCTGATGCGCGTCGGCCCGAGGGCAGGATCGCTCAGCGTGACGCCGTACACCGGGCGATTGCCCCGGTTGGTCAGCGTGTAGCGGACGGTCGCCCGGGACCGGCCGGTGAACCGGGCGCTCTCCGTCAGCGCCAGGCCCCCGCCGACACCCGCGTACCCCGAGCGTGCCGTGGCCCGCACCACGGCACGCAGGTACGGAATGCGGCCGGTGGCCACCACCTCACCGACCCGGGTCCCGAACCTCGCGGATCCCGTCGCGGTGCAACTGGCCGAGCTGAGACCGCGCAGCATCGCGATCCGGGCGCGCCCGCCCGGACAGACGATCCGTACGCCCGGCAGGGTCGGATCCGCGAGCCGGACGTCGTACAGGTCCGCCCCGCCCCGGTTCACCAGCCGGTACTTCTTCACGACTGGTCCTTCCACCCGGATTCCCGGCCGCACCGCGCCCAGCGCGGAGCGGGTGTTCACCGTGACGCGGAGCGTCAGTACGTTCGTCCCGGTTCCGTCGGCGGTGGCCGGAGCGGCCGTACCGCCCACTGCCACTGCCGGGATTAACAGGAGCAGCAAGGGCCAGCAGCGGCGTCCCCGACCCACCCTCACCCGGGCACTTCCTCCGATGGTCATACCCGGATGATCGGCAGCGCCTCCTGTTCAAGCCCACGGACGCGCCGCTGCCCCCATGGCGTACCCCCGGAGTTCACCCGTCCGGCGAGTGAGGGGGTGCGCCTATGGGCAGGGCCGTCGGCGGCTCGTCCCCGGCGGTCGATCACCGGGCGGTGCAGCCACCGTTGGCGAAGAGGGTCTGACCGGTGCCCGATCCGGACGACCCGCCGGCGGTGCCCTTTCGGGTGACACCGGCCAGGGCAAGCCGGCTCGGTGGGCCAGACCTCGGGAACACTTTGTCTTCACATTGGCCACATAATTCGCACATGTCCGGAGGATCCTGAATGAAGCGCCTCCTCGGCTTCCCCCGAAGACGGTCCGCCGCCCGTGGTTCCCGCGTCAGGACGTGCCTGCTCGCGCTGTCCCTGCCGGCCGTACTGCTCGCCTCCGTGGCACAGACGGTCACCGCGCTACCCGCAGCCGCAGCCACCCCGCCCAAGGGCGACCGTTGTACGGGCCGCGACTCCCACTACGAGGGGGAGGCGCGGCCCGCCTTCCGCGACTGTGCGGGGCCGGGGCCGGACTGGCTCTTCGAGCAGGTGAAGGGCTACCAGATCGGCAACCCGATGAGTGCCGTCGACACCCTCCACACGTACCTCTACAGCGGCGAACTCGGCTTCGGGACCGACAACTGGACCGTGCCGCGCCTCGCCGTGATGCCGCTCGGCGACTCGATCACCGAGGGCGTCGGCAGCACCACCCGCTCCGGCTACCGGGCCCAGCTGTGGAACCTGCTCCAGGACCACGCGCCCGTGGTGGACTTCGTCGGGTCGCAGCAGCACGGGCAGCTGCCCGACCCCGACCACGAGGGCCACTCAGGGTGGCTGATCGAGGGACTCGCCGCCCACATCGACACCTGGCTCGCCGCAGCGAGACCCCATGTGGTCCTGCTGCACATCGGCACCAACGACCTGGACCGCGACCATCAGGTCGCGACCGCTCCCGCCCGGCTCGCCGCACTGATCGACCAGATCATCGCCGCGTCCCCGGACACCGCGATCTCCGTCGCCTCCCTCGTCCCGTCCGCCTCCCCGGCGGTCCAGTCGAGGATCAACGCGTACAACGCCACCATCCCCGGCATCGTGGCGGCCCGGCAGGTCCAGGGCCACAAGGTGTCGTACGTCCCCATGTCGACAGCGCTGACCACGGGCGACCTCACCGACCGCCTGCACCCGAACAACACGGGCTACCTGAAGATGGCCCGCGTGTTCGCCGACGGCATCTCCCGGATCGCGCAGGCGGGCCAGCTCGTCCCCGAGGCCGTCGTCGGACCCGCCGCGCCGCGCACTTCCCTGGGCGCCATCAGCCAGGTCCACAACTGACCCCGGCATCCGGACGGCCGACGAGCGCCGGCCTCACTTCTTGCTGATGCGCACCACGTCCCCCGCCCCGCCGCCCGCGAGGACCTCGATGCGGACGCCCGTGGCGGGGTCCGTGAAGCTCTGGCCCGGGGTGTGGGCGGCCATGTCCAGCGGGGTGCAGCCGGCGGGCGGGGTGGCGGTGGGGCTCGCGTTCACGACCCTGACCGGGCCCTCGCCGGTCGGGGCCGCGGAATCGACCCGGTAGACGAGGACGCCGGTGGAGCAGGCGGAGGAGTCGCTGCCCTCGGCCCTGCGGGACTCCGCCACGTACGCCGTCGTTGCGCCGGTGCGCACGACGGCGATCTTGGTGCCGCCGGGGCGTTCCACCGGAGTCAGGCGGACCGTGCGCCGTCCGGGCGCGGCCAGGCAGATGACCTGGTCGTCGCGGATCCAGCCGAGCTTCCAGGAGTGCCAGCCGAGGTACTGCGGGGCGGCGCCCGCGATGTTGCCCATGACGTCCCAGCCGCCCGCGTACTGGTGGGTGGCGCCGGTGAAGGAGTACAGGTCCGGCAGACCGAAGGTGTGCGCGGTCTCGTGGGCGGCGACCTTGTGGCCCCAGCGCCACATGTCCTGCCCGAAGGTGACGGCCCACTTCAGCCGGGTGCCGTCGGCGGTGATGCCGGGGGTGGTCGGGTCGTAGAGGTACGTCGGCGAGAACGGGATCGCGGTCGCCGCCCTGGCGGGGACGACCCGGACCATGTCGTAGCGGGAGAAGTCCGTGTACGGGTCGGCGGCGCGGACCGCGTCGCGCAGGTACTTCTCGTGGGTCTCGAAGGTGAGGCCGCGCTCGAAGTGGTACGAGGTGGAGTCGGCGGGCATCCGTATCCAGCGGTCCGGCGAATCGGTGTCGAGCTGGAGACGGCCGTAGCTGGCCCTGGCCAACCAACCGGTGGCAGGGGCGAGTTGGGCCGCGTACGCGTCCGTGGAACCGGTGGCCGGTGCGTCCGGGAAGTCGACGAAGAGCGTCAGGACGCGGCGGGTTCCGGTGGACGGCTGAAACTGGGCCTGGTCCGTGTCGTGCCCCTCGTCGGTCCAGCCGGTCACCCCCTTGAGCGCACAGGCGGAGGCGCCGGAGGACGGGGCGGCGGAGGACGGGGCGGCGGAAGCGGGAGCGCCGAGCGTGAGATACGGGACGAGAACGAGCGCCGGAACAAGGTGGCACAACCGGATCGGCAGAGCAGGCATGTCTCTCCTGGGGGCGAAAGAATCAGAACGCCCCAAAGGGGCGCGGGGCTGTATGGCGCGCGCTGCGATTCGGCTCGCGCAACCCGCCCCCTAGGGGCGCGGGGAACTGCGCGACCAGCCACGACGGCGCCGCAGATGAACGACGACCCCTCGGACGCGCCGCAGGCGCACTACGGCACCTCACCGCAAACCCGGCGGAGCGCTCAGCTCCGGCCCGCCGCCATCTCCATCAGACGGCCGAGCACCCTGCCGCCCGAGGCGGAGACGCCGTCGTGTTCCCACTCGTTGGTGACCCACGTGCGGGTGGCGCCGACCGCACGGGCGGTGTGCAGGGAGAGTCCGGCGTCCACGTACATGTCGTCGTGGTAGACGATCGCGGCCAGCGGCACCCGGTTGGCGGCGAGGCGGTCCGGGTCGTACAGGGCCGGCCAGTCGGTGCGGGCGGCCAGCAGGTCGGCGGCGTCCGCGAAGGGGCGCAGGCCCGCGATCTCCCGGACCATCCAGGGGTACATCATCTCCCCGGTGAGCAGCAGGGGATCCGCGTCCTCGGCGAACTCCGGGAAGCCGGCCAGCGCACGGTCGGCCGCCCAGCCGGTCGCACTCGCGGCACCCTGTGCGAACAACGACTCCTGCAGGACGACGAACAGCGGGTTGTCGGTGAAGCCGGTGAGGCCCCGCACCTGGTGGAGGAAGGTGTCGGTCAACTCGCCCTCCGCGTCCAGCGCTTCGTCGAGCAGCCAGTGGATCCGCTCGAAGCCGTCGCCCATGCCGAGGGCGAGGCCGAGGGTGCGCAGCCGGCGGACGGTGAGCCGGTCCCCGTCGGGCAGCCGGACGTCGGTCGTGGCGAGCAGGTCCGCGATCCTGCGCAGGAGCGGAGCGTCGTCCGGGTAGCGGGCGTAGAAGTCGAGGACGCGGTCGCGGACGCGCGGGTAGGTGCGGGCGTACACGTCGTCGGCGGTGGCCGCGAGGCCGGGCAGGCCGCCGGTCACGTAGCAGGCCCGCAGCCCTTCGGGGGCTTGGGACAGGTAGGTGAGGGTGAGGAACCCGCCGTAGCTCTGGCCGAGCGTCTCCCAGGGCTCGTCGCCGCAGAGCTGTCGGCGGATCAGTTCGGCGTCCGCGACGATCGCGTCGGCGCGGAAGTGCCCGAGGTACGCGGCGAGCCGCTCGGGGGAGGCGAAGCGGGCCGCCGCCCGAGCGGTGACGGGGGTGGAGCGGCCGGTGCCGCGCTGGTCCAGCAGGAGCACCCGGTGGGTCTTGAGCGCGTGGGCGAGCCAGCCCGGTGAACCGGCTGACGGGCGGGGCGACTTGCCGCCGGGTCCGCCCTGCAGATAGAGGAGCCAGGGAAGCTGCTCGTGCGCCCGTGCGGGGTCGACCACCTCACGGGCGAAGACCTGGAGGGTCGGGCCGTGCGGGACGGCGTGGTCCAGGGGGACGGGGAAGACGTGGTCGACGGTCGCGTGGGCGGGGTTCATGGATCATCTCTTTCGTGGTCTCTGTCCGGCGGAGCCCTTCGTGGGCCCGCCCCTGGCCCAGAGCGAACGGACATGGCCCAGGTGCTCGGCCATGCACTCCTCGGCGGCCCGCGCGTCACCCGCCAGCATCAGATCGAGGAGCTCCAGGTGCTCCTCGGCCGAGGGGATCAGCTCGCCGCGCTCGTCGAGTGCGGTCAGCCCGTACAGGCGTGACCGCTTGCGCAGGTCGCCGACCGTCTCCACCAGCCGCTCGTTGCCGGAGAGCGCGAGCAGGGAGAGGTGGAAGAGGCGGTCGGCCTCCAGGTAGCCGATGAGGTCGTGGTCGCGGGCCGCGCGCACGATCTCATCGGCGACCGGCCGCAGCGCCTCCAGCTCCGTGCGGGCGGCGGACCTGGTGATCCGTCCGACGAGGGGAATCTCGATCAGGGCGCGGATCTCGGTGTACTGGTCGAGGTCGCGCTCGTTGACCTCGGTGACCCGGAAGCCCTTGTTGCGGACGGGCTCGACCAGGCCCTCCCGGGCCAGGTCGAGCATCGCCTCGCGCACCGGCGTCGCCGAGATCCCGAAGTCCTCGGCGAGGGCCGGTGCCGAGTACACCTCGCCCGGCTGCAGCTCGCCGGAGACCAGGGCCGCCCGCAGTGCGTGGGCGACCTGGTCGCGCAGCCGTTCCCGGGTGGCGTTGAGGTCGCGCTGTCTCAGATGCCCCATGTCGTTGGTGATCCCTTCGTACCGGAGTGGATCACCAGCGTACAATTTCACATTGCTTTCGCAGGTGAGAGGGTGTAAGTGCGGCTGGAGGTGTAGAACTCCAGGGCCGCGTGGCCCTGTTCGCGGGGCCCGTAGCTGGAGGACTTGGTGCCGCCGAAGGGCAGGTGGAAGTCGACGCCGCTGGACGGAGCGTTGATCCGGATCATTCCGGTGTCGATGCGGTCCAGTCCGCCGAGGGCCGTGTCCAGGTCGCTGGTGTGCACCGAGGTGACCAGGCCGTACGGCACCGAGTTGGTGATCCGGACCGCATGGGCGAGATCGTCGGCCGGCAGCAGGGCCGCCACCGGGCCGAAGACCTCCTCGCGCAGCAGCCGGTGCCCCGGGGACACCCCGTCGACCAGGGTCGGCGCCGCGTACCAGCCGGGGCCGTGGGGCACGGAGCCGCCGGCGAGTGCGCGCAGTCCGTGCCAGGCGCCGCTGACCTGTTCGCGGGCGTACTCGCTGATGAGTGGCCCGCACACGGTGGCGGGGTCGGCCGGATCGCCCACCGGGACGGCCCGCAGCGCCTCGGCGAGGGCCTCCCGCAGCGGGGCGAGCGCGGCGCCGACCGCGATGACACGGCTGGTGGCGGTGCACTTCTGGCCGGCGTACCCGGCGATCGCGGCGGCGATGTGGGAGGCGGCCTGCTCGATGTCGGAGTCCGGCAGGACGAGGGCCGCGTTCAGGCCGCCCATCTCGCACTGGACCGGGACGCCCCTGGCGGTGGCGGCGCGGACGACGGCCTGACCGACGGCCGTCGAGCCGGTGAACGAGACGGCGTCGGCGGCGGAGACCAGGGCGTTGCCTTCGGTCGCGCCACCGGGCAGGAGGGTGAACACCTCGGCGGGCAGGGCCTGTTGAATGATTTCGGTCAGGCGCTGGGCGCAGGCCGTGGCCTCGGGGGCGGGCTTGAGGACGACCGCGTTGCCCGCGGCGAGCGCCGGGGCGGCCTTCCACGTCGGGATGGCGAAGGGGAAGTTCCAGGGCGTGATGAGCCCGGCGACCCCGTGCGGGCGGCGGCGGGTCAGCAGCAGCCCGAGGCCCGCCGCCGGTTCGTGGACGGCGCCGGTGGGCTCGTAGGGGGCCTGGGCGTAGTACCGCCAGATCGCGGCGGTACGCGCCACCTCGCCCCGGGCCTCGGTGAGCGGCTTGCCCACCTCGCGTACGGCGAGAGCGGCCAGCTCCTCCGCGGCGGCCTCGACGGCGGCGGCGACCGCGCCGAGCGCCGCCGACCGGGCCGCGGCCCCGCCGGCCAGCCAGCCGGGCTGGGCCGCGCGGGCCCGCTCCACGGTGTCCACCGCGGCGAACGCCCCAGGAGCGGGGAGCTGGACGAGTACGTCGTCGGGGTCTGCCGGGTTGCGGGAAGTGAGGGTGGTGACGGCGGTGGTCACAGGAGGAAGCCTCCGGGGAAGGGGTCGTCCGGGTCGAGGAAGTACTGGGCGGTGCCGGTGATCCAGGCACGCCCCGTGATGGTCGGTACGACGGCGGGCAGTCCGCCGACCTCCGTCTCGGCGACGAGCCGGCCGGTGAACTCCGTACCGATGAAGGACTCGTTGACGAAGTCGCGGTCCAGCGGCAGTTCGCCGCGGGCGTGCAGCTGGGCCATCCGGGCCGAGGTGCCCGTACCGCAGGGCGAACGGTCGAACCAGCCCGGGTGGATGGCCATCGCGTGCCGCGAGCGGTGGGCGTCGGAACCGGGAGCGGCGAGGTAGACGTGCTTCACCCCGGCGATCTCCGGCTGCTCCGGGTGGACCGGACGGTTAGGCGAGGCGTTGATCGCGTCCATGATGGCCAGGCCGGCGTCCCGCAGGTCGTCCTTGCGGGCCCGGTCGAAGGGCAGGCCGAGCGCGTCGAGTTCGACGAAGGCGTAGAAGTTGCCGCCGAAGGCGAGGTCGTAGGTGACCGTTCCGTACCCGGGGACCTCCACCTTGCGGTCCAGGCCGACGCAGAAAGCGGGCACATTGGTGAACGTGACCGACTTCGCGGCACCGTCCTCCACCTGTACGTCGACGCTGACGAGCCCGGCCGGGGTGTCGAGCCGCACGGTGGTGACGGGTTCGGTCACGGCCACCATGCCCGTCTCGACGAGGACGGTGGCCACGCCGATGGTGCCGTGCCCGCACATAGGCAGCAGCCCGGACACCTCGATGTAGAGGACTCCGAAGTCGGCGTCGGGGCGGGTGGGAGGCTGGAGGATGGCCCCGCTCATGGCGGAGTGCCCGCGGGGCTCGTACATCAACAACGTACGGAGATGGTCGAGTTGGTCGATGAAGTGCAGCCGCCGCTCGGCCATGGTGGCGCCGGGGATCGTCCCGACGCCACCGGTGATCACGCGGGTGGGCATGCCTTCGGTGTGCGAGTCGACCGCATGGAAGACATGACGAGTACGCACGGAGATTCGTTCCTCTCAGGTTTGCGTCAACACGGGCAGTGGGTTCGACGGGTCAGCGGTGGCCTGCTGCCGCGGCCTTCTCGGTGGCCTCGCGCACCCCGGCCTCGATCTCCCCGGTGAGCGGGTGGCGCGGCGGGCGGGTGGGGCCGCCGCGGCGGCCGACGAGGTCCATCGACAGCTTGATGGACTGCACGAACTCCGTCTTGGAGTCCCAGCGCAACAGGGAGTGGAGCGACTTGTACAGCGGCAGGGCAGTGGAGATGTCACCGGCGACGGCGGCGCGGTACAGCTCGGAGCAGGCTGCGGGGAAGGCGTTGGGGTATCCGGCGATCCAGCCGACGGCCCCGGCCAGGGCGAGCTCCAGGAGTACGTCGTCGGCGCCGATCAACAGGTCGAGTTCCGGGGCGAGTTCACTGATCTCGTACGCCCGGCGCACATCGCCGCTGAACTCCTTGACCGCGACGATGCTGCCCTCGGCGTGCAGGTCGGCGAGCAGGGCCGGGGTCAGGTCGACCTTGGTGTCGATGGGGTTGTTGTACGCGACCACCGGCACTGAGGCCTTCGCCACCTCGGCGTAGTGGGCGCGGACGGTCTGCTCGTCGGCGCGGAAGGCGTTCGGCGGCAGCAGCAGGACCGAACCGCAGCCGGCCTCGCCCGCCTGCTCGGTCCAGCGACGGGCCTCGGCGCTGCCGTACGCGGCGACGCCGGGCATCACACGCGCCCCGTCGCCCGCCGCCTCGACGGCGGTGCGGACCACTTGGGCGCGCTCCTCGTCGGTGAGGGTCTGGTACTCGCCGAGGGAGCCGTTCGGCACGACGCCGTCACAGCCGTTGTCCAGGAGCCAGCGGACGTGCTCGGCGTACGCGTCGTGGTCGACGGAGAGGTCGTCGCGGAACGGCAGCGTGGTGGCGACCATGATGCCGCGCCAGGGGCGGGTGGGGTTCCAGGTGGCAGTCATGTGAGGGACCCTTCTGTGGTGTGTGACATGTTACTCAGTGGAATGCGGCACCCCCGAAGGGGTGCGCGTGGATCAGCTGGTGGTCTTGGTGGTCTTGGTGGTCTTGGTGGTCTCGGGGGATTGGGCCGGGGAGTCGCCCGGTTCCGGGAGTGCGCCGAGTGCGGAGAGCGTGACCGGCACGGCGATCGGGCGGCGTTCGGCGAGTGCTTCCACAGCGCCGCCATTCACCGCGCCGGCGTCCGTCGTGCTTCCGGCCGCTGAGCCGCCGTCCGTCGTACTTCCGCCCACTGCGCCTCCGCCTACCGCCCCTCCGCCCGCCGCGAGGCAGGCCACGGCCGTCCCGCACGTCCGCCCCTGGCACCAGCCCATGCCGGCCCGGGTGAGGAGCTTGACGCTGCGTGCGTCGCGTGCCCCCAGTTCGGTGACGGCCTCGTGGATGCATCCCGCGGTCACCTCCTCGCAGCGGCACACCTCGGTGTCGTCGGCCAGCCAGCGCGGCCAGCCGGATCCCGGCGCGTGGGCGGCGGTCATGACATCGGCGAACCTGCGCATACGGCCCCGGCTGCGCAGGAGTTTGCCGGCCCGGCCGCTGTGCGTGGGCCGCAGCCCCAGCCGTGCGGCGATCGCGAGACCGGCCAACTCTCCCTCCGTACAGGCGAGTTGGACTCCACCGATGCCGCCGGTCTCGCCTGCCGCCCACAGGTTCCGTACCGAGGTTTCCTGGCGGTCGTCCAGGACCAGGGCGGAAGTCCGGTCGGACAGCGGGCGGGTGGCGCAGCCGAGCGTGGTAGCCAGCTCGATCTGCGGGACGAGCCCGTGCCCCACGGCCAGCGCGTCGCACGCGATCCGGCGGCCCGACCCCCGTACGGGCCGCCAGTCGGAGTCGAGCCTGCTGACGGTGACGGCCTCCACCCGGGCGGTGCCGTGCACTTCGGTGACCGCGCTGCGCAGCCGCAGCGGGACCCGGTTCCGCAGCAGCGCGCTGCCGTGCACGGCAGCTTCGACGAGCTTGTGCGGATTGGCCGCGAGTGCGACGGGGTGACGGGCGTAGCGCAGATAGCCGGCCGCCTCGACCACGGCGGGCACCCGCGCTCCTGCGGCGGCGAGCGAGGAGGCGACCGCGAGCAGCAGCGGGCCGCTCCCGGCCACGACGACGCGCTTGCCGGGCAGTACGAGCCCCGACTTGAGCATGGCCTGGGCGCCGCCCGCACCCACCACTCCGGGCAAGGTCCAACCGGGGAAGGGGAGTTGACGTTCGTACGCCCCCGTAGCGAGCAGGACCGTCCTGGCGCGCACCTGGACCGGCTGCTCTCCGTTGCCGTCGTCGCCGGTGACGGCGTGGACCGTCCACAGGCCGTCGGCCTCCTTGGCCACGGTCCAGACGTGGTGTCCCGCGAGGTGGGTGACGTCGCTCGCCGCCAGCCGCCGGTACAGCCCGGCGAAGGTGGACCAGTCGTGGTGCAGCGCCTCGGGGCGTACCGCCCCCATGGCCGGTGCGGGGTGCCGGTAGAACTGCCCGCCGGTCTGCGGCGAGGCGTCCAACAGGGCGACGCTCACGCCGAGTTCGGCTGCGGTGACGGCTCCCGCGAGACCGGCGGGGCCCGCTCCGATCACCGCGAGGCCGTACGGTTCAGCTGCCGATGCGGTCATGGCCGTGTCCCTCCTGGGTGGTGATCGCGTCGCCGGGGCGTGCCGGTACCAGGCAGGCCCTGCGGTTGGGTTCGCCGTTGACGGTGGCCAGGCAGTCGTAGCACTGCCCGATGCCGCAGAACGCGCCGCGCGGGCGGGCGCCGTTGCGGGTGGTGCGCCAGGCGAGGATGCCCGCGCCCCAGAGCGCGGCGGCGATGCTCTGCCCCGGCAGGCCGGTGACGGGGCGCCCGTCGAAGGTGATCTCGAACTCGGCTCCGGGCTCGGCGCCCACAAGGTCGGCCGGGGTGCGCTCACGCGCCATCGTGCGGGTCCTTCCGGGGAGAGGAGTGGGGGAGGGGCGAGGAGGAGTGTGCGGGGGCGGGGTCGGCGAACCGGTCCGGCCTGAACGGCCCCAGTGACAGCGGAGGTTCCTCGCCCGTCAGCGCCCGCGCGACGAGCAGCCCCGTCACCGGGGCCAGCCCGACCCCCGCACCCTCGTGACCGCAGGCGTGCAGCAGCCCGGGGGTCCTGGGGTCGGTGCCGATTGCCGGGAGGTGGTCGGGCAGGTACGGGCGGAAGCCCGCGTACGTCCGCAGCACCCGGACCCCGGCCAGGACCGGGAAGAGCGCGGTGGCCTGGGACGCCAGCCGGCGCAGCACCTCGGTCGAGAGCCTGCGGTCGAAGCCGACGCGCTCCCGGCTGGCGCCGATCAGGACGGGGCCCGCCGGGGTGCCCTCGACCACCCCCGAGGTCTGCAGCGCCGCCGAACCGCTGGCGACGTCGGCGACATAGTCCGCCGCGTACACCTTGTGCCGCACGAGGCGTGGCAGCGGTTCGGTGACCAGGACGAAGCCCCGGCGCGGCAGGACCGGGAGGTCCACGCCCGCGAACCTGGCGAGCTCGCCGCCCCAGGTGCCCGCGGCGTTCACCACGGCACCTGCGTGGATCTCACCGGTCGTGGTGCGTACGCCCCGTACCTTCCCGCCCTCGTCCGTGAGCAGCCCGGTGACCTCCTCGCCGAGCCTGAGACGCACCCGGTCGCCCGCCGCCCGCAGCAGATGTGCGGCGGCCAGGGCGGGCATGACCTGGGCGTCCTGCCGGTAGTGGAAGCCGCCCGCCAGGCCGGGGGCCAGGTGCGGCTCCAGTTCCTTCAGCCGGTCGAACGGGACCTCTTCGGCCCGTACACCGGCTTTCTCCTGGCCGGCCGCGAAGGCGCGCAGGGCGTCCATCCCGGCCTCGTCCGAGGCGACGACGAGACCGCCCTTGGCCTCGTACTCGACCCGGGGGAGCTGCTCGGCGAGCTCCTCCCACAACCCGGCGGAGAGCAGGGCGAGTTCGAGCTCGGGCCCCGGCTCCTTGTCGGAGACCAGGAGGTTTCCCTCACCCGCACCCGTGGTGCCGCCCGCGACGGGGCCGCGGTCGACCACGGTGACAGAGAGGCCTGCGAGGGCGGCGTAGTAGGCACAGGCGGCGCCGACCACTCCCGCCCCGACGACGATGACATCCGAAGGTTTTCTCGTGGGCACCTCAGTAATATTTCACATGGCACAGTCGATGCCAAGGGTTTGGGGTGGGGGGTTTGGTGCGGGTGTCCGGCCGTTCGGACACGGGTGGATAACGGACCCGCCAATGGGTTGTCAGTGCAATTTCACATTACTATGTTACAGGTCACATTCCAGCCAACTCCTGTGCTGGCCAACTGTTCTCGGAGTGACCACTGATGAACAAGCGCACCCTCGCCGTCCTCTCCACCGCTCTGGTGGCGTCCTTCACCCTCGGCGCGACCGGCTGCTCCAGCCCGGACAAGTCCGGCGCGCGAGACGGCGGCGCCAAGAACCCCGCGACCGCCAACGCGGGCACCATGGTCGGCGGCACCCCGCAGAAGGGCGGCACCCTGACGGTCCTGTCCAACCAGGACTTCGAGCACCTCGACCCGGCCCGCAACTGGGTGGTGAACGCCATGGAGTTCGGGACCCGGACGCTCTACCGCACCCTGGTCACCTACAAGGCCGCCCCCGGCACCGCAGGCGGCGAGCTCGTACCGGACCTGGCGACCGACCTCGGCACCGCGTCCAACGGGGCCAAGACCTGGACGTTCCGCCTGAAGAAGGGGGTCAAGTACGAGGACGGGACCCCCGTCACCGCGCAGGACGTCAAGTACAACGTCGAGCGGTCCTTCTCGCCCGACCTGCCGGGCGGCGCCGACTACGCGGCCCGCTACCTCAAGGGCGCCGAGGGCTACCAGGGCCCCGCCCAGGGCAAGCACCTCGACTCCATCAAGACGCCGGACGACCACACGATCGTCTTCGAACTCCGCAAGCCCTTCGCCGAGTTCCCCAGCGCCACCGTGATGCCGACGTTCTCCCCGGTGCCGCAGGCCAAGGACAAGGGGCCGCAGTACGACAACCGGCCGTTCTCCTCGGGCCCGTACAAGATCGAGTCCTACCAGCGCGGCAAGAAGCTGGTCCTGGTGCGCAACACCCACTGGGACGTCTCGACCGACCAGGTGCGCAAGGCCTACCCGGACAAGCTGGTCATGGTGATGGGGCTCAAGCCCAACCAGATCGACGACCGGCTGATCGCCAGCCAGGGCGCCGACGCCTCCGCCGTCTCCTGGGGCGCGCTGCGGCCGGAGAGCGCGGCCAAGGTACTGCCCAACGCGGAGGTGCGGGGGCGGCTGATCGCCGAGTCCACCAACTGCACCGACATGGTCCAGATGCACACCGGACGCGCCCCGTTCAACCAGGTGAAGGTCCGTCAGGCCGTGCAGTACGCGCTCGACAAGGAGCTGGTGCTCACCGCATCCGGCGGGCCCGCGTTCAACGACCTGTCCACCGCGTACATGCCCGCCACCCTCTTCAACGGCAAGCAGCCGGACACCCTGAAGATCCCGGCGGCCGGCAATGTGGAGAAGGCGAAGCAGCTGCTGAAGGACGCGGACAAGCCGGACGGCTTCACCACCAAGATGACCGTCTCCAACGGCGACAAGGGGCGCGCCGAGGCCATCCAACAGGCACTCGGCAAGGTCGGGATCAAGGTCACCATCGAGACCGTCGACCCGTCCGCGTTCTACGGGACGATCGGCGACACCAAGAACCGTACCGACATGATCTACACGGGCTGGTGCCCCGACTACCCGTCCGGGTCCACCTTCCTCCCCTTCGTCTTCGACGGCCGGTACATCAAGGAGAAGGGCAACTCCGGCAACCACTCGCTCTTCCGCGACGCCCCGACCATGAAGCGGATGGACGAGATCGCCGCCATGACGGACGCCAAGCAGGCGGCCGCCGCCTGGCAGCAGCTGGACGGCGAGATCCTCACCAAGGCCCCGACCGTCCCGGTCCTGGTGCGCCGCTGGCCGCTGGTGCTCGGCACCAACATCGCGGGCGCCTACGGCCAGACCTCCTTCGGCGGTCAGCTCGACTACGCCACGGTCGGCCTCAAGGACCCCTCCAAGAGCCAGGGCTGAGGGTACGTCAGATCATGACTCTCACCCCCGTCCCCAAAGCCCCTGTCCCCGAAGCCCCCGTCCCCGAAGCCAAGGACGCCGCGGCGGTTCTGGCCGGCCGCGGCCCCTGGCAGCTGGCCCGCGCACAGCTGCGCCACCGCACCTCCGTCAAGATCTCCCTCGTCGTGGTCGCGCTCTTCCTCGTCATGGCCGCCGCGGCCCCGCTGCTGAGCGCGCTCGGCGGCTGGTCCCCCGAGGAGTTCGACAAGACCGCCGTCGACCCTTACCTGGGCGGTCAGCCGCTCGGGGCGCTCGGCGGGATCTCCGCCGACCACTGGCTCGGCGTCGAACCCGTCACCGGGCGCGACCTGTTCGCCCGGGTCGTGCACGGCGCCCAGGTCTCCCTCCTGATCGCCCTCACCGCGACCGCGATCGTGGTGATCGCCGGCACGGCCGCCGGGATCGCGGCCGGCTACTTCGGCGGCCGCATCGACGCGGTCCTCAGCAGGCTCATGGACCTGACCATGTCCTTCCCCTCCCTCATCTTCATGATCGCGATGATGTCGGTGGCCAAGGACGTCAACCGGATCCTCCTGATGACCGCCGTCATCGGCCTGTTCGGCTGGCCCGGCATCGCCCGCGTCGTACGCGGCCAGACCCTCTCGCTCAAACACCGCGAGTACGTCGACGCCGCCCGCGTCGGCGGCTCGGGACCCTGGCGCATCCTCACCCGCGACGTCCTGCCGGGCGTCGCGGGACCCGTCATCGCGTACACCACGCTGATCGTCCCCGGCATGATCGCCACCGAGGCGGCCCTCAGCTACCTCGGGGTCGGCGTGCGCCCGCCCACCCCGTCCTGGGGCCAGATGATCGCCGAGAGCGTCGCCTTCTACGACACGGACCCCATGTACTTCGTCATCCCGAGCGTCTGCCTCTTCCTCACGGTGCTCGCGTTCACCCTGCTCGGCGACGCCCTGCGCGACGTCCTCGACCCGAGAGGCAGCCGTACGTGACCCTCTACCTCGGCCGCAGGCTGCTCGGCGTCATCGGCGTGCTCATCGCGATCGCCGCCGTCACCTTCACCATCTTCTACGTCCTCCCGTCCGACCCGGCCGCCACGGCCTGCGGCAAGTCCTGCAGCGCCGAGCGACTGGTGGCGATCCGCGCCCACATGGGCCTCGACCAGCCGATCTGGCAGCAGTTCTGGGACTTCCTCTCCGGCATCTTCACCGGACGCACCGTCGGCAGCGGCACGTACGCCCTGCACTGCGACTTCCCGTGCCTGGGCTACTCGTACGAGAACAGCGAATCCGTCTGGGACCTCCTCATGGACCGGCTGCCGGTCTCCGCCTCGCTCGCCTTCGGCGCGGCGGTGCTGTGGCTGACGCTGGGCCTGTCCGCGGGCGTCCTCGCCGCCCTGCGCAAGAACACCCTCACCGACCGGATCCTGATGGTCGGCGCGGTCGGCGCGGCCTCCATGCCGGTGTACTTCACCTCGATGATGCTGATCTACGGACTCATCCGGGTCGCCGGACTGCTCCCGTATCCGAGTTACGTTCCCTTCGGCGCCGACCCCGTCCACTGGGCGAGCAACCTGCTGCTGCCCTGGGTGGCGCTCGCCATCCTGTACGCGGCCATGTACGCGCGCCAGAGCCGCAGTTCGATGATCGAGACGATGGCGGAGCCTTTCATCCGCACGGCCCGCGCCAAGGGGCTGCCGCGCCGCACGGTTGTCGTCAAGCACGGGCTGCGGGCGGGCATGACGCCCATCCTGACCCTCTTCGGCATGGACCTCGGCGGCCTCCTCGCGGGCGCCGTCATCACCGAGTCCATCTTCGGCCTGCCGGGCATCGGACGGCTCTTCTACGGAGCCCTGTCCACCGGCGACCAGCCGGTCATCCTCGGGGTGACCCTGCTCGCCGCCACCTTCATCGTCGTCGCCAATCTCGCCGTCGACCTGCTCTACGCGGTCGTCGACCCGAGAGTGAGGCTGTCATGACCGTACAGAAGCAACCCCTGCTGTCCGCAGCTCAGCAACCCGTCCCGGCCGCGGGCCAGCAACCCCTGCTGTCCGCACGGGACTTGACCGTCACCTTCCCCACCCGGCACGGCCCCGTCCGCGCGGTGGACCAGCTCAGCTTCGACGTCCACCGCGGCCGCACCCTCGGCATCGTCGGCGAGTCGGGATCCGGGAAGTCCGTCACCTCGATGGCCGTCCTCGGCCTGCACACCAGTGCCGAGGTCACCGGCTCCCTCACCCTCGAAGGGCAGGAGCTGGTCGGCCGCACCGAGCGCGAACTGAACCGGCTGCGCGGCCGCCGGATGGCGATGATCTTCCAGGACCCGCTCTCCAGCCTGCACCCCTACTACACGGTCGGCGAGCAGATAGCCGAGCACCACCGCGTCCACTTCAACTCCCGGCGCGGGGCGGCCCGCCGGATGGCCGTGGAGATGCTCGGCGAGGTCGGCATTCCGGAGCCGGGGCGCAGGGCGGGCGAGTACCCGCACCAGTTCTCCGGCGGCATGCGCCAGCGCGTGATGATCGCGATGGCCCTGGCCTGCGAACCGGAACTGCTCATCGCGGACGAGCCGACCACCGCCCTCGACGTCACCGTCCAGGCCCAGATCCTGGAGCTGATCGCCCGGCTCCAGGAGCAGCGCGGACTTGCCGTCGTCATGATCACCCACGATCTCGGGGTGGTCGCCCGGGTCGCCCACGAGGTGCTGGTGATGTACGGCGGGCGGGCCGTCGAACGGGCCCCGGTGGACACCCTGTTCGCCGCCCCCGCCCACCCCTACACCCGGGGGCTGCTCGACTCGCTGCCCCGGCTCGACGACCCCGACGACGTACCGCTGCGGGCGATCCCCGGCAGCCCGCCGTCGCTGCTCACTCCGGCGCCCGGCTGCGCGTTCGCGCCCCGCTGTGCCCGCGCCGCGAGCGCGACGGGCAGTGAGCGGCTGCGCTGCGGGACCGAACGGCCGCTGCTCACCGGACCGGCCGGCCATCCGGCCGCCTGCCACTTCCCCGCGTACGAAGGCATCGCCTCATGACCACACACGCCCCACCACTCCTGCACGTAAGGGACTTGACGGTCGCCTTCCCCGGCAAGCGGCGCAGCGCACCACCCGTGCGGGCCGTCGACGGCATCACCTTCGAGGTGGCCGAGGGGGAGACCCTGGGCCTGGTCGGGGAGTCCGGCTGCGGCAAGTCCACCACCGGACGCGCGATCGTACGGCTTCTCGAACCCACCACCGGGTCGGTCACCTACGACGGCCGCGACATCAGCCACCTCTCGCAGCGCGAGCTCAAGCCGCTGCGGCGCGAACTCCAGATGGTCTTCCAGGACCCGCACTCCTCCCTCAACCCCCGCCAGACGGTGGCCCGGATCATCTCCGATCCCCTTCTGGTGCAGGGGAGTTCGGCGGCCGACGCCCACAAGCGCGCGGTCGAGCTGATGGAACTCGTCGGGCTCATCCCCGAGCACATCGACCGCTACCCGCACGAGTTCTCCGGCGGGCAGGCCCAGCGCATCGGCATCGCCCGCGCGCTCGCCACCGGACCCCGCCTCATCGTCGCCGACGAACCGGTCTCGGCCCTCGACGTCTCCGTACAGGCCCAGATCGTCAACCTCATGGAACGCCTGCAGCAGGAGCTGGGCCTCGCCTACCTCTTCATCGCCCACGACCTGTCGGTGGTCAAACGGGTCTGTGAGCGGGTCGCCGTGATGTACCTCGGCCGGATCGTCGAAATCGGCGCCAAGGAACGGGTGTACGCGGCCCCCGCCCACCCCTACACCCGCGCCCTGCTCTCCGCCGTCCCGCTGCCCGACCCGGCGGCCGAACGGGCCCGCGAGCGCATCATGCTCCTCGGCGACCCGCCCAGCCCCGCGGCGCCCCCGCCGGGCTGCACCTTCCACCCCCGCTGCCCGAAGGCGCAGGACGTGTGCCGCAGCGAGGCACCGCTGCTGCGGATCGCCACACCGGGCGAGGCGCGGCAGGTCGCCTGCCACTTCCCCGAGGCGGCCTGAACGAGAGGTGAGTGTGCCCCGGAACCGCGTGCGGTTCCGGGGCACACTCATCTTTGCCGGACCTGATACCTACTTGGCGGCGGCCGGCAGCCGGCCGCATTCGCCGCCGGCGCACTTGCTCAGCCAGTCGGCGAAGTCGGCGTCGTACCTGGTGCCGATGGTGTCGCGGAGCAGGCTGTAGGCCGCCTCGTACTCGCCCGCACGGTAGTGGCCGAGCAGGGTGGCCACGTCCTGGGGGTGCGACTGGAGCATGTAGCGGACGCCCAGGTAGCCCCACTGGTAGATGCGGGTGGTGTCGGCGTTCTCGTAGGTGGTCCCGAAGAGCTGGCTGAGCGTGTACGTGTTCTTGCCCGCCTCCTCGATCGCCCTGTCGTAGGTGACGCCGCGGTACGTGTACGAGAGGTACTCGGCGAAGCCCTCGATCCACGTCACCGCGGGGACGGTCTGCCCGGCGGCGAAGTCGCCGTGCATGTCGTAGCGGCCGTCGAGGTAGTGGGTGTACTCGTGGTTGAGGTTCCAGATCTGGAAGGCGCCGTCCTGGGCCGCCTGCTCGTAGGCGATGAAGCGCGGCTGGTTGCCCGCGGCGGCCGGGTCGCCCTCCAGGTACATGCCGCCGTTGTTGGTGTCGATGCCGAAGACGACACCGGCGTAGGTCTTGTAGTCGGTACTGGAGTGGAAGGCGACGATCTCGATGTTGGTGTTGTTGTCGTCCTTGACGGGACCGCTGTCCTTGACGATGTTGTGGAAGACCGGATCCTGCTTGAGGATGCTCTCGCAGGTGGCCGCCAGTTCGGCCGCGGTGAGCTGCTGGGCGAGGACCTTCGCGCTCGGACCGCAGCTGTGCTTGACCGTCAGGACGGCGTCGCGCACCCGGTCCTGCAGGTCGCAGGTGCCGTAGTCGGCGCAGTTCTCCTTGTCGAACTCGGTCGTCATCTCGGCGAGGCCGACCCACAGGGGAGCGGTCCGCCCGGTGATCTGGCTGCGCCCGAGCAACTCCTTGACCAGCGGCTTGACGGTGTCCTTGAGCTCGGCGTGACGCAGGAACCGGGCGAGTTCGCGCCCGGCGTTGGAGGTCAGGTAGGACTTGTCGGTGCCGAGCAGGCCGTCGTGGGCGACGGCGAAGTCACGCAGGCCGGTGAGGACGCTCGGGTCCGCCTTCACCGCTTCCACGAACTCCGGCACCTGGTGGCCGCGGAAGAGCACGGTGTAGGTGTTGTTGACCGCCGAGAGCATCCAGTAGAACGCGTCGTACGAGGAGTCGTAGTCCTTCAGCAGACGCGTGACGACGTTGAGGTAGCGGGCGTTCTCCTCGGAGCTGTCGATCAGGGTGACCGCCTCGGCCAGGGTCTCGCCGTTGGCCTCGGTGACGTCGAAGGCGCGGGGCGAGCCGAAGAAGGCGTCCAGGGCGCCCTGAACGGAGCTCTTCAGGGTCGGGCCGTACTCGCCGACGTTGTCCGGCTGGTTGTACTGGATGTAGTAGCCGGCCCGCAGGTAGAGCACCAACTGGGCCGCGGACGTGCTGTTGTTCCCCGGGTAGTCGGCGGCGACCTCCTTGAAGGCGTTCGCCACCGTGACCATCTGTTCCTCACGGAAGAGGGCCTTGGAGTCCGCACCGGCCACGCTGAACAGCGTGTTGATACAGGTGGTTTCCGACTGCTTGATCTGCTCGATCAGTGCGGCGCCGGTCTTCGAGGTGAAGTCACTGACGTTGCACTCCGCCGCGGCCTTCGCCGCGGAGCGGGCCTTCTTGCGCTGCGCGGCGTTCTGGGTCGCGGGGAGCGGTGCGCGGTGCACGGAGTTCGCGGCCCTGGCCGCCGATCGCGTGGGGGTGGCGGCATGTCCGGGTGCGAGGTCGGCATCGAGCACGGTGGAGCTGGCGGGCTGCGGCGCGAGCCTGGGCGCCTTGGCCTTGGTGTTGGTGTGGGTGTTGGCCCTGGTGTTGGCCTGAGCCTGAGCCTTGGGCGCCTCGGCACCGGCCGGCGCCGCCGGGGCCGCCGCGCCGTTGGGGGCGAGCAGGGTGAGCCCGAGGCCGGCGGCGGTCACGGTGGGTATCAGCAGCCGGGCGAGCTTCTTGGCTGTGGGGGGTCTGCGCATGGGGATGGCCTCCAGGCCGGTCGACAGCCGTGCGTGGGGCACGGCAGTGGGGGGTGCGAACGGTGATGGCAACGGGAGTTGAGCACTCCCGGAGCTGTCATGCTCGCGGAAAGTGTGACCGTACAATTTCACAGTTCACATGCCAGTGAAAGAGGCTTGCGCGCACCGAAAGAAATTGACGTGCCGTCAGAGGCGGGCGCGGCCGGGGAACTTGGCGTTCCCCGGCCGCGCCGGGAACACAGGGCTCGGGTGCTGGCGTCCTGGGCGGCCGGGGGCTGGGCTCACGCGGCGCGTGACCGTAGCCGCTCGCTCGGGGGTCTTGATCCGGGCGACGGGGGGCAAGTGGCCGTCGCCGACCTGGGATCCGACGTACGCAAGGGCGCCCTCGCGGTGCGCGAGGTGTTGTGCGTTGTGCGTTGCGCCCGGCCCTCTCTCGGGCCGCCCTACAAGTCCCGGGCTGAGCCTCGACCGTGGCCGGCGTGGCGCCCTCGCAGACGGCGACGCCGGTGGTGTGGTGGGCGGCGAGCTGCGTCATCATCGCAGTGTCGGCGGATCCGCGCCGGGCTTTCCCTGGCCGACGAGTGCCCCGATCAGGTCGCTGCGGTCAGTACCGTCCGTACGGCCGCGGCCGCGGCCCACGCGGTGTGCCGCCACCACGGGGTCGACCGTCGCGCGTATGCGATGGCCCGCTCCGCAGCGCGCGGTTCGGTGCGCGGCACCTGGTAGAGCCGCCCGAGGTGATCGGTGAGCGCCTTCTCGCACGCACCGCCGAGCGCAAACCCGCGTCCGTGTCGTCGCACGCACCGCCGAGCGCGAACCCGCAGAGCATGCGGAGTGAGAGGCCGTCAACTCCTGCTGCAGTTGTGCGAGAGTCCCTCAACTCGCCCTTGCCACCACCGGTTTGCCCCGGCGCATGCCTGCCGAGCGCTCAACTGCCGTCATCTGCGGGCCGGCCCGCCAGCGCGTCGGAGGTGAGGCCATCGGCTTTGGCCGCGTCGGCGAGGGCCTGTGCCGCGGCTTCTGCGGCTTGGGCCGTGTCGTCGGCGGCCTTGGCGGCCATGCCGTCCGACGAGGATGTCTCGCGGGTGGCAGGCGACTGGGGAAGAACTTCGCTGAAGGCGCGGGAAACGCCTTGCAGGGCGGAGGTGACCTCGCTGGGGATCACCCAGAACGTGCTGCCAGGTCCCTGCGCGAGCTGGGGCAGCATCTGCAGGTACTGGTAGGCGAGCAGCTTGGGGTCGGGGTCGTTGCGGTGCACCGCCTGGAAGACCTCGTCGATGGCCCGTGACTGCCCCTCGGCCTTGAGGATCGCGGCGGTCCGGTTGCCCTCCGCGCGAAGGACGGCGGACTGCTTGTCGCCCTCGGCGGTCAGTATCTGCGACTGGCGCTGCCCTTCCGCCCCGAGGATCGCGGCCCGCTTGTCCCGCTCGGCCCGCATCTGCTTCTCCATCGCGTCCTTGATGGACTGAGGCGGGTCGATGGCCTTGATCTCCACCCGGTTGACCCTCAGCCCCCATTTGCCGGTGGCCTCGTCCAGCACCCCGCGAAGCTGGCTGTTGATCGTGTCGCGGGAGGTGAGGGTCCGCTCCAGGTCCATGGAGCCCACGACGTTGCGGAGCGTGGTGACGGTGAGCTGTTCGACCGCCTGGAGGAAGTTGGCGATCTCGTAGGCGGCCGCTCGCGGGTCGGTGACCTGGAAGTACAGCACGGTGTCGATTTCAACGACCAGATTGTCTTCGGTGATCACCGGCTGCGGTTGGAAGGACACGACCTGTTCGCGCAGATCGATCACCGGGTGGACGCGGTCGATGTACGGGATGACGAGGCTGAGGCCGGGCTTCAGCGTGCGGTGGTAGCGGCCGAGCCGCTCGACATTGCGCGCGCGGGCCTGGGGCACGATACGGACCGCGCGCAGCACGGTGAAGACGGCGAAGACCGCGACAAGCAGCCCGGCGATGAGGAACGCGGAAACCTCCATGGCTCACTCCCGGGGGTAGACGAGTGCGGTGGAGCCCTTGATCTCCATGACGTCGACGGTCGTTCCGGGAGGAATCACCTGTGTCTCGTCGTAGGAGCGGGCCGTCCATTCCTCGCCGCCGATACGGACCCTGCCGCTGACGCCCGTCACTTCCGAGACGGCGTAGGCGGCCATGCCGATCAGGGCGTCCACCCCGAACCGTTCCCCCTGCGGCTGGACCAGGTGACGCAGCGCGACAGGCCGGACGAACAGCAGGCCGACCGTGGCCACGAAAGTGAAGACCAGGAACTGCAGGGGCAGCGGCAGCCCGGCCGCCGCGAAGGGAACCGTGAGCAGGGCCGCGCCCCCGAGCAGCCCGAGCGCCACGGTGAGGGTAAAGACCTCAGCCAGAGCCAGGACCGCTGCGGTGGTCAACCAGATCAGCCATGAGTCCATTGCGTCCCCCTCCCGACGTGTGGGGGTGCCCGGGGGCCGTGCACGCTTTGCGTCTATTCTACCGAATTGCCCGCTGGGATCGCGCCTGTGGGGGACTCGCGAGAAATGCGGAAAGGGGGAGGCCCTTGGTGAGGGGCCTCCCCCTTTCAGCGATACCGCCCGGTCACTTCTTGGGCGGCTCTCCTCTGGTGTTCGTACGGACGACCTCCATGCCCTGGGCGGCCTGTGCGGCCGTCAGCCGGTACGGTCCGGTGACCGCGGGCCTGGGTGCCAGGTATCCCTCCGGCACCGCGGTCTCCCGCAGGTAGTACGAGGCCAGGGGCAGCCCGGTGAACAGGCAGCGGCCCCGCCCGTCGGTCGCGCAGGCGGCCCCCACCCTGGTGTCCCGGGGGCTCCCCGACGTCTGGAGTCCGGAACGGCCGTTGGTCTCCCGCCACAGTTCGAACACGGCCCCCAGGAGCGGCTTGCCCGAGGTGGCGTCCCGCTTGAGGACCGTGATCTTCCCGAGGACGGGTTCGTTCCGGGCGGTGGCCGTGACGCCCTGCTCCGCGTTGGCCACCGTCAGCGTCAGCGGACCGACGATGCCGGGACGCGGCGTGACGTACCCGGCCGGAGCGCTGGTCTCCTGCCAGTAGTACGTTCCGAGCGGGAGCTCCCCGCTGCGGCAGACACCGCCCGCTCCGGTGGTGCAGGGAGCACCGGACCTGCTGTCGGGGTCCGTCCCCGAGCTCTGCAGCCCGGGGCGCCCGTTGGTCTCGCGCCAGAGCTGGAACACCGCACCGGCCAACGGCCTTCCGGTACGGGCGTCCTTCTTGACGACGGCGACCCTGCCGGTGGGCGGGAGGTAGTAACCGGCGTCGTGCGTATGGTCGTTGTGACCCGCGTCGCCGGTCGTCAGAGTGTCGATCTGGGTGGCGGGATCCGGGTTCGAGTCGATCGACCGGTTCGTACCGCGCTCCTTCGCCGTCGGTACGAGATCGGCCGGTGCGGGCCGCTCGGGGATACCGCTGGTGTTGCCGGTCCGCACATCGAACTTGATCCGGTACGCGGTCCTCGGCTCGACCTGGAAGTAGTACTCGCCGCGGCTGTTGGTCGTGGTCGTCCCCAGGACCTTGCCGTCCTTGTCCATCAGCGTGACGGTGGCGCCGGGGATGGGCTCCTCGGCCGGCCCCTGGATTCCGTCGCGGTCCCGGTCGAACCAGACCCGGTTGCCGATCTGCACCGGTGCCTCGTCACAGAGCAGTTCCAGGTCGCCCAGGCCGTTGGCCTTGCCGAACGACCCGACACCGCCGTCGACTTCGTAGTCCGCCGAGCCCGCTCCCGAAGCGTTGTCGAACTTGCGGACACCACCGGTGAAGACGTCGAGCGGATCGACGATGGTCGCCACGGTCTTGTCGAACCGCGGCGCGAAGGCCAGCCCGCCCTGGAGCGACTCGGCGAGCTGCCCCAGCGTGGAATCCCCGTGGTAGTACTCCTTCACCCCGGCCTGCTGCGGCGGCGCGTTCGTACCGTCGAAGTGGTTGGGGCACTCGGGGCCTTCGCTGTCCCACACCCAGCGGTCACCGGCCTTGCACACCCGGGTGATGTCCCCCATGGCGGGGAACAGCGAGCGCTGCGCGGTGTCGGTGCTGCCCTCGGGCGCGAGGGCCTCGTACCCGGCCTGGTCGCCGAGGCGGTCGCGGAACCCGAGGATCAGGGAGCCGTCGCGGTCGAAGACGATGTCGGACAGCATCGGCCCGGGAAAGTTCGCCTGGATGAACCACTTGTACGGGTCCCAGGTCTGCAGCCACGGCCGCCAGGCAGTGTCGCCCTTGACGGACGCGTATCCCATGCCGCGCTCGTAGTCGAGAGCGTGCTGGACGACGGTGCTGAACGTGGTGCCCGACAGCTTGAGCACATAGGCCCGCAGGTCCGCGCTCCGCTGGGACGACTCGGCGCTGCAGACCCCGCCGACGTACACCGCACCGTCATGGACGCCCAGGCCGTACGGCCGCCAGTCGTCCGCACCGGTAGGGCAGCCGGGGTCGGGGATCGGGATGACCTGCTTGGCAGTGGCCGGCGGCTGTCCCGGCGCGGCATGGGCCACGTCGTAGGCGTACAGACTCTTCGCCTTCAGGCCCACCGCGTAGAGCGTGCGGCCGTCCTCGGACAGGTCGAGGTCGCCCAGGCCCTCCTTGCCGACCGCGTTGTTGATCTCCATGCTGTCGCGGGTCAGATCGGCCGAGTGAGCGGCGTCGCCGGCGTCCGGCACGGTGGCGAAGGCCGAGGTCTGCTTGGTGGCGCGGTCGACCAGATAGATGCCGCCGGGGCCCGCGGGCCCGTACGGGATCAGCCGCTTGGTCAGCGCGCCCACGAAGAGCTGGTCGGTGTCGCGCTTGTGGGCCAGTCCGTACGTGGCGCCGATCTGGTCGAAAGTGGCTTCGTTGACCGGAGCCGGGCTCGTACCCGTGCGGTCGTACGGCCAGGAGACCAGGGCCTTGGCGCCCACCGTCCCGGCCGCGTCCTGGCGGTTGCACGGGGTGGCCAGGTCCGGGTTCTTCTGGCAGTAGTCGGCCGGGTTGTGCACCGCGGTGAGCACATCGGCGTCCGTGCCGTTCGATACGTCGACGAACTCGACGAGCGACGACAGGGTCGGGGCGGGTCCGCCGGCCTGCGCGGGCTGCAGATAGTTCTTGGCGGGCGGAATGACGGCCTCGACCCGGTACTTCCCACCGGTCAGCCCGAGATTGGCGGGTACGAAGTGGGCCTTGCCGTCGGCGCCGGTGACGACCGTACGCCGGGTACCGGCCCGGTCGGTCACCGTCACCGGGATGCCCTGCTCGCCGACCTCCAGCGCGGGCGTCCAGCTCCCGTCGGAATCCACGTCCCGTACGACGGTCACGGTGACCGCACCGTCGGCCCTGACGGCGGACGCGCCGGGCGTCGACGCCCCCAGGAGTGACGGGGCGGTCAGCAGCAGCACCGCGCCCGTCATCCATTTCGGATTCCGGACGGCCGGAATCCCTGGTGGAAATTTCATGTGCCTCAATCCCACAGTCGTCGTGGCAGGACAGAGGCAATGATCGTCACCGTGGAGCCGGGCACCCCGGCCAGCGCAACCGACACGACGCGCGCTCACCCCACTGCTTCACCGCAGCCACCCGATCGCTGCAGCGGAGGTGGCCCGGTCCGGGAGTATCCGCATCGGCGCACCCTGACAGAGCTCACACCTCCAGCGCGAGCATCGCCCCGGCGACCTCGTCGGCCGCCGCGTCGGGGATCGCGGTGGCGGCCTCTTCGAGGACGAGCAGGCGTGCCCCGGGGATCTCGCGCGCGAGCGCCTCGCCGTTGCCCATGGGGAAGAACCGGTCGCGGCGGCCGTGGACGACGAGCGTGGGGACCCCGATCTCGGGCAGGCGCTCGTTGCCGAGGACCTCCGCGCCCACCGGCGCCGGCCGTGCTGCTTTTCCCGCCCCGTGGCGAGCGGTTTAGGTGAAGGGGTGGGGAGGGGCCGCACGTCGCGGGCTGAGCGGGGGGCGGGGGCGAGCGCAAGCCGGAGCGAGGGGGCGCGGTCCGCGTGGGGGCCGCCCCCTTGCCCACCCGTCCCGCCCCCCGGGGGGCGGCCCCGCTGCCCAAGGAGGCTAGGGGGGCAAGGGGAGAGGGGGAGGGGTGGAGGGGTGGAGGGGCGGCTCCGCTGAGCAAGGAGACGGTGGCTATCGGGGCGCCGTACCGGGGAAATCATGTACGTGGGCGTCCTCGTCCGACACCTGCCAGCAGCGACCGCAGTCCGTCCGGTGCCTCGATGAAGCTGTAGTGGCCTCCCTCCAGTAGCTCGAAGCTCGTGTCGCCGCAGGCCGACCAGCCCTTCATGAGGGACGGCGGAATGCCCGTGTCCTCGGTCCAGCCGATCGCGGTGATGCGCGTCGGCAGCCGGACCGGGTCGGGCACGCGGTAGCGCGAGTTCATGTCGACGTCCTTGCGCAGCACGCCCAGGTACAGGGCGTGCAGGCTCGGTGCCAGGGTGCCGCCCAGTTCTGCGACCAACTCGTGCAGTTCGGCGGAGAGTTGCTCGTCGGTCATGTCCAGGAAGCGGCCGTACGGGCCGTCCTGCGGGGCCACCTCGGACGAGACGAAGAGCTGGGCCGGGGCGGGGTGGCCGCGCTGGGTGAGACGTACCGCTGTTTCGTACGCCGCCAGGGCGGAGCCGCAGTGGCCGAACAGTGCGTAGGGGCGGTCCAGGTAGGGGAGCAGTGCCTCGGCCAGGTCGTCCGCCATCGACTCGTACGTGGCGTAGGCCGGTTCGCGCATGCGGTTCTCGCGGCCGGGCAGCTGCACCGGGCAGACTTCGACGCCGTCGATCGTCGTCGGCCAGTGGCGGTACATGCTCGCGCCGCAGCCCGAGTAGGGCAGGCAGAAGAGGCGGGCCGCCGCCGTGGGGGACGGTTCGCGCAGGAACCACTTGGTGCGGAGTGTGGGGGTGCTCATGGGCGGGGACCTTTCGTGCGGGGCCGCTTTTCGGACGCGTACGGAGCTGCTGCCGGACGCGTCCGGAGCTGCTACCGGACTCGTGCGGTGATCGGCAGGTGGGAGAAACCGGCGATGATGTTCGAGCGCAGACGGACCGGGTCGCCTGCGGGGGCGAAGTCGGTGAACCTGGCCAGCAGTTCCGCGAAGAGGACCCGCAGGGTCACCCGGGCGACGGTGTGCCCGATGCAGTAGTGCGCGCCCACGCCGAACGCGATGTGCTTGTTGGGGGTGCGCCGGATGTCGAAGGTGTCCGGGTCGGCGAACACCTTCTCGTCGCGGTTGGCCGAGCCCAGCCACACCACGACCGGGTCGCCCGCCGGGATGCGTACACCCCGGATCTCCACGTCGCGCGTGGTGTGGCGCATGAAGTGCTGGGTGGGCGACGCCCAGCGCAGCGACTCCTCCACACCGCTGGTGAGCAGCTCCGGGTGGGCGGCCCAGTCGTCGAGGACCGGTGTCCCGGCCAGCGCGGCCATCGCCGCGTTCGGGGGCTGGGCCGTGGTGACCGTCGCACCGAGGAGCAGGCTGTAGCAGTTGGAGACGATCTCGCCCGGTGACAGCCTGCGCCCGTCCAGCTCCATGGTCAGCAGCACGCTGATCAGGTCGTCGCCGGGCGAGCGCCGCCGCCGGGTGACGATGTCCTGGAAGTAGGCGAAGAGCTCGCGGTGGGCGGCCCTCAGGGTGGCCTGCGGGGCCTGTGGTCCCGTGGCGAGCTGGAACTGAGGGTCGTCCGCCGCGATGCACGCGTGCGTGAGCCGGATCAGGCGTGGCCAGTCCTCTTCCGGCAGCTCCATCAGCGCACCGATCACCCCCATGGGCAGCGAGGCCATGGCGGTGGCGAAGTCGAACGGGCCGCCGTCCGCCAGGGGTTCGAGGAGGGCGACGACGGTGCGGCGGACCCTTTCCCGGTCGTTCTCCACGTTCTTGATGGACAGTGCCTGTTGCAGCGGGCCGCGCAGCCGGGTGTGGGCAGGCGGGTCGGTCACCGCCATCTGCCGTCCGCCGGCCGGGTCGCCCTTGCCCAGGAGGTTGAGCAGCGTGCCCTGTTCGGAGGTGAAGGTGTCGTGATCGCGCAGGATGCGGTTCGCCTCCGCGTGAGCGACGATCGACCAGTACCCGATGTCGCGGACGGGCTGCCAGCTCACCGGGGCGTCGCGGCGCAGTCGCCGCCAGGCCGCGTGCGCCCCGTCTCCCCGGTAGAGGTCGGGGTCGATCAGATCGATCTGCTGCGGTGCGGAGACCGGGCAGCGACTGCTTGAAGGCGCTGTCGTCATCGGGACCGCTCCTCCAGCTGCTCGACGAGCGCGGTGGCGAACTCGGCCACGGTGGGGGAGAGGAACAGGGTCTGCGCGGGGACGTCCACCCCGAACTCCCGCTCTACGGTGACCAGTAGCTCGGTGGCCAGCAGCGAGTGGCCGCCCAGCTCGAAGAAGTCGTCCTCGATGCCGATCGGCTCGACTCCCAGGAGTTCGCCCCACAGTTCGGCCAGCCGCAACTGCACCTCCGTGAGCGGTGCGACGAACTCAGCGGCCACGTTGCGGGGCACCCGGGTGGCCGTCGGCAGGGCCCGGCGGTCGACCTTGCCGTTGCGGTTCAGGGGCAGCTCGGGGCGGATCAGGATCGCCCACGGAACGAGGTAGGCAGGAAGCTTCTCCCGTAGTTCCAGGCGCAGTTGACGGCCGAGACCGAGCGCGTTTTTGAGGTCCGGGTCGGTGGGCACCACATAGCCGAGGAATCTGGTGCCCCCGGCCGGGTCGGCCTGCGGCAGCACTACCGCGTGCCGCACCCCTGCCAGGTGCTCCAACTCGGCTTCCACTGCCTGTGGTTCGGCGCGGTAGCCCTGCACTTTGACCTGTTCGTCCGCGCGCCCCACGAACTCCAGCGTGCCGTCCGGTGTCCAGCGCACCAGGTCGCCGGTCCGGTACATCCTGGCCCCCGGCTCGGTGGCGAACGGGTCCGGTACGAACCGTTCGGCAGTTGCGCCGGGGCGGTGCAGATAGCCGCGCGTCAGCCCGGCACCCGCCGCGTACAACTCACCGCACTGGCCCACGGGTACGGGGCGCAGGTCGCCGTCCAGCACGGCGACCCTGGTGCCGCTGATCGGGCGGCCGATCGGCACGCTCTGCCCGGCCGCCAGGGTGCGGCTGGTCCAGCAGGTGGTGTACGTGGTGTTCTCGGTCGGCCCGTAGCCGTTGGTGAAGAGCAGGTGCGGGTACGTGGACAGCAGCCGGCCCACATGGCTCGGCGAGGCGACATCGCCACCGGTGAGGACGTGACGTACCCCGGCGAACGCGTCCGGCCGGGAGCCCGCCATCCGATGGAAGAGACCGGTGGTCAGGAGGAGTACGGTCACGCCCTCGGTGCGGACGGTCTCCGCCACCTGCTCCAACGTGATCGCGACCGGGGGGAAGACGACCAGCCGGCAGCCGTTGACCAGGGCGGCCCAGATCTCCAGCGTGGACGCGTCGAACGCGACCGGCGCGATGTGGAAGAAGACGTCGTCGGGGCAGACCTCCATCCAGTCCGCGCCACGGACGAGGCGGTCGACCGCCCGGTGCGGGACGGCGACGCCCTTGGGCTCTCCGGTGGAACCCGAGGTGTAGCTGACGTAGGCGAGCCGGTCGGGGTGGGTGGGGAACGGAGGAGCCGTAGCCGCAGGCGCTCCGGTGCCTTCCGAGAGCGCGGTCATGCCGTCGGGGACACGGTCCCGGAGGGCGTCGTCGACGATCACCAGGTTCGCGCCGGCATCCGTGAGCAGCGCCTCCCTTCGGCCCGGCGGGTCCTGTGGGTCGAGTCCGAGGTACGCGCCGCCCGCGATGAGCACGGCGAGCAGCGCCACGATCAGCTCGGGGGACCGCCGCATCAAGACCCCTACGACGTCCTCCTGTGCGAGGCCCGCGGCCCGGAGCCGCTGCGCGAGGTCCTCGGCGCGGGTGAGGAGCTGCTGATACGTGAGGGTCTGGCCGTCGCAGGTCACCGCGGGTGCGTGGGGTGCGCGCCGCGCCTGTTCCGCGACGAGCTCGTGGATCGGCCGTGCGGTGAACGAAGGCTCTCCACTGCCGGTGAACCCGGGGACTTCGGTGGTGTCCGTCGTGGGGACCGTGCTGGTCAACTGTTTTCCGCCTTTGTGTCCTGAAGTGATTCCGTGGGGGCCAGCCGGACCCATGTCGCCGTCGAGCGGGCCAGTTCGGTGCCGTCACGGCGGAAGAGTGCGGTGGTGCAGGTGTGGACCCGGCCCTCGCCCGGCATGCCGCGTCCCACCGCGATCACGGTTTCGCCCACGAGGGGGAGCGCCGTGATCCGGGCCGACATCCGGCCGAGCACCAGCGGGCTGCGCAGCGGGTCGAGAGTCCAGCCGCCGGGGCAGTCCAGCGCCGCCCACACGAGCTCCTCGGTCACTGCCTCCGGTGTCCAGACGCACGCGACGTGGTCGCCCAGGCCCGGCACCGGGCCCGGTGCCAGCCGCAGGCCTTCCGGGTGGTCGGGGCCGCACACGAAGCAGGTGGGAAAGGGGTTGGCGGCGCCCTGCCCCTCGTACCCGAGCATCGCCTGCTCGGCGACGTCCGGGGCGATCGCTTCCGGGGTGTCCGCGCCGGGTGTCTCGGGCGACGCGGTCGCGACGAGGATGCCGCCGTGCCAGACGTGGACCCGTCGGCCGGCCCGGGTCAGCCGCAGGTCGGTGTCCAGCGGCGGCGGGGAGTGCAGCTGGACCACGAGGTCGCCCTCGGACTCCAGCATCCGTCGAGCGCGCGGCGCGACGAGACCGGAAATGTAGCCGCCGTTGGCGCTGTTCGGCGGGCCGTTGTAGCGGCGGTCGACCCGGATCGTGTCTTCGGGGGTGGTCACCGGCTCGAAGGGTGCGTCTTCGGGGGCAGTCACCGGCTCGAAGGGTGCGTCCATCGGCTCACACCGCCGGTACGAAGAAGAAGGTGTCCCGGGACGCGATGCGGCCCTCGGGCGTCATGCGGAAGAAGTCCGCGAACCGCAGCTCGGCCCGACCGCCGTCGTGCAGTACGCCACGGAACAGTCCGTGGACCGCGATCTCGTCGTCCGCCGCGATCAGCGTGGCCAGGGTGTGCTCGCCCTCGCGGATCACCCGCTGCTCCCGGTAGAAGTGCTCCAACTCGGCGTGCCCTACCAGTGGTTGATAGCCGGGGCGGCGGTAGTGGGCGTCCGGGGCGAACAGGCCGACCAGTGCCGATATGTCTCCGGCGTCGACGAGCTGGTAGTAGCGGCGTATGCGGGATGCCGCGAGTGCGGTGGTCGTCCGGTCCATTACGAGACGCTCCTTGTGATCTCTGTCCGAGCTGTGGACCGCCGCCGTACCGGACCCGGCCCCGCCGGGGCGTCGGGGGCGCGGTCGACGGCCTCGGTCAGGCGGGCCGGGGTACGTGCCTCGAACAGTGCGCTCAGCGTGAGTTCGCGGCCGGACCTCAGCCGCACCCGGTTGATCAGCCGCGTCGCCAGCAGCGAGTCCCCGCCGAGCGCGAAGAAGCTGTCGTGGATGTTCACCCTGGGCACTGCGAGCACCTCGGCGAACAGTGCGCACATGTCGTGCTCCGCCGGGCTGCCGTCCCCCGGGCCCGACGGCGTCGGCGTCAACTCCGGTACGGGCAGCGCGGACCGGTCGATCTTTCCGCGAGGCGTCAGGGGGAAGGCGTCCAGGGTGACGAACGCCGTGGGCACCATGTAGTCGGGCAGCATCGCCGCAGCGTGATCCCGCAGCGAAGCCACGTCGGGCCCCGGGGCTCCAGCCGTCACTCCGCTCTGGGCCCCCGCCGGCACCACATAGCCGATCAGCCGCTTCTCGCCCGTGGCATCCCGGCCCGAGAGCACCGTCGCCTGGGCGACGCCGGGGTGCCCGGCGAGCACTGCCTCGATCTCTCCCAACTCGATGCGGAATCCCCGGAGTTTGACCTGCTCGTCGACCCGGCCGAGGAACTCCAGCTCGCCGTCGGCGTTCCAGCGCACCACGTCGCCCGTGCCGTACATCCGCTCGCCCGGCTCACCGAACGGGCAAGGCAGGAAGTGGCGGGCGGTCCATCGGGGCCGGTTCAGATAGCCGCGTGCCACCCCCGCCCCGGCGACGTACAGCTCGCCCGCCACACCCGGTGGCACCGGCGACAGCGACTCGTCCAGTACGTACACCCGCCTGTTCTCCATGGGGCGGCCGATCGGTACGACATCGGGCACGGGCCGACCCGGGCGCAGCACGGTGCGCGTGGTGAAGGTGGTGGCTTCGGTCGGCCCGTACCCGGCGACGACCACCGAGTCGGGACAGCGGTCGAGTACGCGCCGGACCGCATCGGCCGGGACGACGTCGCCGCCGGTCCACACCTGGGCGACGCCCGCCAGCGCATCGGGGGACTCCTCCGCGAGCACCCGGAACAGCCCGGCCGTCAGCCACAGCGCGCTGACCCGGCCCCCGGCGACGAGGCGCTGGTACGCGGCGAGGTCCAGGTCACCGGGCGGGGCCATGACCACCTGGCCGCCGTTGAGGAGCGGCACCCACCACTCGTACGTCGATGCGTCGAAGGCGTGCGGGGAGTGCGCGAGCACCCGTGGAGGACTCTCGCCGTGCCAGCAGTGGTCCGATGTCATGCCCAGGACGTTGCGGTGGCTGAGGGCCACGCCCTTCGGCGTGCCCGTGGAACCCGAGGTGTACAGCACGCACGCCAGGTGGTCCGGATGCAGCGGTACGCAGGGGTCGCCGACCGGCTCGCGCGGGAGGCCGGGCGCGGCGGCATCTACTACCAAGTCCGTTGCGCAGTCGGCGAGTTCATGACCCCGGGTGGCCCGGTGGGTGAGCAGTACGGTGGCACCGGTCTCGGCCAGCACGTGACGCAGCCGGGCCGCCGGGGACCGGGAGTCCAGGGGGACGTACGCGCCTCCTGCCTTGCTGATCGCCAGGACCGACACGACCACGTCGGCCGAGCGTTCCATGAGTACGGCGACCTTGTGCTCGCTGCGGACCCCCAACTCAATGAGCTGGTGCGCCAGTTGGTTGGCGCGTGCGTTCAGCTCCGCGTACGAGAGGGTGAGGTCGCCGAAGACCACGGCTGTCGCGTCGGGTGTGCGGGCGACGTGGGCGGCGAAGGTTTCGGGCACTGTCATCGACGGGAAGGGGTGCGCGGTGTCGTTCCACTCCACGACCGTTCGGTGTCGTTCCTCGGGGGTGAGGACGTCGTGGCTGGCGAGCGGACGGTCGGGTCCTGCGGCGAGGACGGACTCCAGGAAGTGCAGGAACCGCCGCTGGTGGGAGGTGAGTTCGGCTTCGGTGTAGAGCGCCGGGTTCGCGTCGATGTCGATGCGTGGCGCGGTGCCGTCGGACCGGTCGTAGACGGAGATCGAGAGGTCCTCGACCGGCCCGTTGGAGAGGTTGTGCGCCGTGGCGCGGACGCCGGCGAACTCCAGGCGGTAGTAGAAGGACATGATGTTGGCCACGGGGCCGAACGTGACCTGCTGCGGCTCGTCCGGATTCAGATCCCTGCGAAGGTCCTCGCCCCGGTAGCGCTGGTGCTGCCGCAACGCGCTTATCTCGTCGGCCACTTGACCAACGAGCGCGGACAGTCCCCGTTCGGGACGCACCTGGATCCGCAGCGGCACCACGTTCGCCACCATGCCGGGGACGGCCAGCTCGGCGGAGTCCAGGCGTCCCGTCACGGGCATGCTGAGCACGATGTCCCGCTTGCCGGTGAGGCGATGGAGGTACGCGGCGACCGTGGCGAGCACCGCGACCGGCCAGGTCGCTCCGGCGTGCTGCGCGGCACTGCGCAGCGCGGTCATGGTGGGGGCGGGGAGGCTGCTCGTACGGCGCAGGAAGCTGCCCGATGCCGGGGCTGTACGGCCCGCCGGGCTGACCGGAGCCTGGTGGCCGGCCAGCCGGGACGTCCAGAACTCCCGGTCCTGCTCGCGCTGTTCGGAGGCGCGGTAGACCATGTCCTGGGAGAGGAGGGCGTCCAGGGAGCCGAAGGCGGCTCCGCAGCGGGCGCCCTCGACCAGAGCGGTGTACGTCTTGGCCACACGTCGCGCGAGGAGCGACATGCTGAAGCCGTCGGCCACGATGTGATGGACACGCTGGTACCACAGGAAGCGGTCCGGGCCGATCCTGAACAGGGCCTGGCAGAACAGCGGACCGCGCGTGAGGTCGACCGGGGTGGCCAGATCCGCCCTCATCCACTCCTCGGCCGCCGCGTGCGGGTCGGGTGCCGAGCCGAGGTCGGCCTGGTGCATCGACCAGTCGAGGGACGGCTCGACGACCTGCCGGGGGCCGTCCGCGTCCACGGTCAACCGGACGCGCAGCGAGTCGGTCTCGTCCACCACGCTCCGTACCGCACGCTCGAACAGCTCCGGGTCGATCGGACCCGGTATGTCGATGTACTCGCCCGTGTTGTACGCCGGGCTGCCCGATTGCAGTTGGTGGGCGAACCAGATTCCGGACTGTGCTGACGTCAGCGGCAAGTCGGCATTCATGTGGCGACCGTCCTTGAGGGATCGAGGATCGACGACAAGGTCTTGGCGAAGGACGCGACGTGCGGCGCCGACAGCATGTCGTGGTGGTTGCCGGGCACGTCGAACACGCTCAGCCCGCCCTCGGTGTGCTCCTGCCACAGCGCGGGAACGACCTCCGGGTTGTGGAGCGTGGGGTGGTCGTCGGTGCTCACGAAGAGATGAATTGCCGTACGCAGAAGGGCTGTTGAGTGGTAGCGCGGTACTGCATCGCCGTTGGCGGCGAAGGTGCGTTCCATGCGGCGCAGCTGTTCTGTCCGTGCCTGTGAGGGGAGTTGACCGGAGCCCGAGGCAAGCGGGAACGGAGCGGGTTCGCTCCCTTCCCGGCTGCCGGAGCCCCGTCGGGTCCCTGGCGCCCCGACGTCGATGATCCCGAGGAACTCGGGCGGGTGGCCCTCGCTCTCCAGTAAACGCGCCATCTCGAAGGCGACGAGCCCGCCGAAGGACCAACCGGCAAGCAGGTAGGGCCCGTTGGGTGAGACTTCACGCATCTCGCGCAGGTAGCGCTCCGCCTGCTCCTCCACCGTGGCGAGCGGCTGTTCGTCGGTGTGGTAGCCGACGGCCTCGATGCCGTAGACCGGCCGGTCCGCGGCGAGGTCCGAGTTCAGGTGTCCCGTCAGCTGGAGGTAGCCGGACACGTCACCGCTCTGCGGATGTACCAGGAACAGCGGTGCCTTCCGCCGATCGCCCTCCACCAGCGGAACCACGAGCCGCCGCAGAGCCGCCGGTGCGGCGGGGAGTTCCGCGCACAGACCCTCGACGGTGGGGTGGCGGAACACCGTGTGGAGCGGCGCGCTCACCCCCAGCTCACGGCGGATCTCCTCCATGAGCTCGACCGCCCTGAGCGAATGGCCGCCCAGCTCGAAGAAGTTGTCCCGTACGCCGACCTGGGCCGAGCCCAGTACGCGCTGCCAGATCCTGGTCATCCGGAGTTCCAGCACATCCCGCGGGGGCAGCACCGGCACGCCGTGGTCCCGGCGGGCGGGGGCGGGCAGGGCCGCGCGGTCGACCTTTCCGTTCGTGGTCAGCGGCACCCGGTCCAGCGCGGTCAAGGTCGCGGGGACCATGAACTCGGGGAGGGTCTCGCGCAGGGCGTGCCGCAGCACGGCAAGATCCCCGCCTCCTTCCCCGTCCTCATCCCCGTCCTGCCACACCACGTATCCCGCCAGCTCGGCGTCCGTTCCTTCCCCCCGCACGGTGACCACCGCCCTGGCAACACCGGGACGCGCGCACAACGCGGCCTCGATCTCACCCAGTTCGATGCGGTATCCCCGCACCTTCACCTGTTCGTCGGTGCGGCCGAGGAAGACGAGGCTGCCGTCCGGCAGGTACCGGGCGAGGTCGCCGGTCCGGTACAGCCGTCCGCCACTGCCGTACGGATCGGGTACGAAGCGCTCGGCGGTCAGCCCCGGCCGGTTGGCGTATCCCCGGGTGACCCCGACGCCACCGATGTGGATCTCACCGGGGACACCGATCGGCACCGGGGAACCGGCCCGGTCCAGCAGATGGACCCGGAGGTTGCCGAGCGGGCGGCCGATCGGAACGGACGCGCCCGGCCGGTCGAGGTCCCGTTCGGCGTCCACCCGGTGGGTGACGCACCCGACGGAGGCCTCGGTGGGGCCGTAGCCGTTCCACAGGGTCGACACCACGCCGAGCAGCCGGCGGGCCAGCTGGGGCTGGAGTGCCTCGCCCACGCAGATCGCCTGGAACCGGCCGCCCTGCCATCCGCCGTCCAGCAGCAGGAGCCAGGTGGCCGGTGTGGCCATGAGGGTGGTGACCTCGAACCGGCGCAGCATCTCCGCGAGCCGTGGCCCGTCGACAGCGACCTCCGAGGGGGCGATCACCACGCTCGCACCCCGGGCCAGGGGCATGAAGACCTGGGGGACGAGGACGTCGAAGGAGATCGAGGCCACCGAGGCGACCACGTCGGACCGGTCCAGACCGAGCTGACGGCCGCGTACCACCAGGTAGTTGACGACGCCCTCGTGCGGGACCAGTACGGCCTTGGGGCGGCCCGTCGAGCCGGAAGTGTAGATCGAGTACGCGAGGTTGGCCGGAGCCGCGGTGGCGGGCAGCGGCTCGTCGGAGTGGGCCGCGATCAGGTCCGCCTCGGTGTCCGTCCACACGACGGCGGCGCCGGTCTCCGGGAGCCGGTCGGCCAGCGACCGCTGCGTGACCAGCAGCGGCACCTGTGCGTCGGTGAGCATGAACGAGAGGCGCTGCTCCGGGAGTTCGGGGTCCAGCGGCAGATAGGCGGCACCTGATTTGAGCACTGCGAGGAGGGCCACGACCAGGTCCACCGACCGGGGCAGGCACACGCCGACGAGGCGCTCGGGGCCGGCGCCCCGGTCGCGCAGGTGACGGGCCAACCGGTTGGCGCGGCGGTCGAGTTCCCCGTACGTGAGCCGCTGGTCACCGCAGTGGACCGCCGGCGCTTCGGGGTCGAGCCCGGCCCGGTGCTCGATCAGCTCGTGCACACACAGGCCGGAGGGGACGGACTCGGCCGTGTCGTGGGCCGCCCCCAGCAGTTCCTGGCGCTCGGCATCGGTGAGCAACTCCAGTCGTGACACCGGGAGTTCGGGGTTGTCCGCCGCGCTTTCGAGGAGGCGCAGGTATTGGCCGGCCAGGCGCTGCACGGTCGAGCGGTCGAAGAGGTCGCGGTCGAACGCGACCGTGCAGGTCGTGCCCGTCGGCCGTTCGGCGACCACCATGCTGAGGTCGACCTTGGCAGTGCCGTTGTCGATGTCGATCTGCTCGGCCTCCACCCCGGGCAGCCGTGGCCCGGGAGCGCTGCCGGACAGGCCCGCGAACAGCACTTGGAACAGCGGGTTGCGGTCGAGACCGCGTTCCGGCCGCAGCTCCTGCACCAGCCGTTCGAACGGGACGTCCTGGTGCTCGTAGGCATCGACCGCGGTGCGACGGACCCGGCCGAGCAGCTCGGCGAATCCGGGGTCGCCCGACAGATCGGTCCTGATGACCAGGGTGTTGATGAACGAGCCGACCAGAGCGTCGAGTTCGGGCCTGGTCCGGCCCGCGACCGGCGTACCCACCGCCACATCGTTCTGCCCGCTGTAGCGGGCCAGGAGCACCTGGAACGCGGCGAGCAGCGTCATGAACAGGGTGGTGCCGTGGAGCCGCCCCACCAGCCGCAGCCGGTCGACCAGTTCGTCCGGGACGGTGAAGGTGATCCGCTCGCCCCGTCCCGAGCGGACCGGGCCGCGCGGCCGGTCGGTCGGCAGGTCCAGCGTGGCCACGTCCGCGAGCTGTTTGCGCCAGTAGTCGAGTGGGCCGTGCAGCCGTTCGCCGGTGAGCCGGTCCCGCTGCCAGTGGGCGAAGTCCGCGTACTGGATCGCCGGCGCGGGCAGCTTGTGCCGGCGGCCCTCCAGCCGGCTCCGGTACATCGTGGAGAGGTCGTCCCACAGCAGCGGCATCGACCATCCGTCGACCGCGATGTGATGGATGACGACGACCAGGAAGTGGTCCCCCTCGCCGACCTGGAACAGCGTCGCGCGCAGCAGCGGGGCGCGGGTCAGGTCGAACGGGCGCCGGATCTCGGCGAGGGCCAGTGCGAGGGCTCGTCGAGCCGGGTCCTGGCCGGTGGGCGCCCCGCTGTTCTCATCGGTTGTGCTTCGCACGTCAACGCAGGTGAGTGAGAAGGGGGTTGCCGGTGCGACCGAGGGCTCGGGGCGCCCGTCCCGCTCGGTGAAGACGGTACGCAGCACTTCATGACGACGTATCAGATCTGCGAGTGCGTGCCCGAGTGCGACCATGTCGAGCGGGCCGCGCAGCCGGAAGACCTCATGGACGTGGTAGAGGGCGGGGCCTTCGGTCAGCTGCTCGTTCAGCCACATGCGTTCCTGGGTGTACGAAGCCGTCCGTACGCCCTCGGGGCGGGGCGGCACCGCAGACGCCGTATCACCGGCGGCGGTGTTCCGGCGCGCGGCGCGTACGCGTTGTTCGAGCAGGGCGCGCGCGGTGACCGGGGCGGGTACGGGTGGTGCGTCCGACTCGGGGTGACCGGGGTGCTTCTTCATGGTCATCGGTCCTCTCCGGCGGCAGGCACGGCTGGGCGGGAGCCGGCGCTGTCGAGGTCTGCCAGCAGCGCCGCTTCGATGCTCCGGGCCAGTTCCGCGACGGTGGGGTGGTAGAAGATCAGGGTGAGCGGCAGTTCGAGTTCGAGCGCCCGGCCGAGCCGGGACATGACCTTCGACGCGAGCAGCGAGTGTCCGCCCAGCGCGAAGAAGTCGTCGTGCACGCCGCTCGGGGCGACGCCGAACACCTCGGCCCAGATCTCCAGGACGAACAGCTCCGTCTCGGTGGGAGGCACATCGCCCGGCACCCCCTGCCCGGCCTCCAGCAGCCCCTGTCCGGCATCCGGCAGCCCCTGTCCGGCATCCGGCTGTCCTGCGGGGCCGGCCGGGACCGCTCGCGGGGCGAGTTGTGGCTCCCACGCGGAGATCGGCTGTTCGGGGCTGCCGACGAGCCGGTCGAGCAGTTCCCGGTAGTCCCTGGCGAGGCGCTCCATGGTGCTGCGCTCGAAGAGATCCGCGGCGTAGCGGACCACGCCGGTGAAGCGATCGCCGCAGTCCGTGAGGGAGGCCTCGATGTCGAACTTCACGATGTCGTACGGCACCTGATGGGTACTCACGTCGAGCCCCGGCAGTCCGGACGGGAGCGCGGGCTCCCCCTCCACCTGGAACATGACCGTGAACAGGGGGTGCTGGCCGAGATCACGTTCGGGGCGCAGCTCTTCCACCAGGCGGTCGAAGGGCACGTCCTGGTGGGCGTAGGCGTCCGTCGCGCACCGGCGGACCCGGCCGAGTA
Organism: Streptomyces sp. NPDC048442; assembly: GCF_040651475.1. Classification (NCBI taxonomy): domain Bacteria; kingdom Bacillati; phylum Actinomycetota; class Actinomycetes; order Kitasatosporales; family Streptomycetaceae; genus Streptomyces; species Streptomyces sp. NPDC048442. Next base: position 32,180 of record NZ_JBEZKB010000016.1, on the reverse strand, counting down.
CCTCGGCGAAGGTGGGGTCGCCGGCCAAGTCGGTGCGCAGGACCAGGGTGTTGACGAAGAAGCCGATCAGCGGCTCCACCTCGATGCGGGTCCGCCCGGAGACCGGGGTTCCCACGGCCACGTCCGGCTCGCCCGAGTGGTGCGCGAGCAGCACCTGGAAGGCGGCCAGCAACGTCATGAACGGCGTCACTTCATGGGCCGCGCCCAGTGCCCGTGTCCGAGCGGTGAGTTCCGCCGGGATCTCCAGCTCGATCTGATCGCCGCGCCCCGACCACAGCGCGGGGCGCGGTCGGTCCGTGGGGAACGACGTCGGGTTCCTCCCGTCCCATCCCTCCCGCCAGTGGGCGAGCTGGTCCCGTAGCGCAGTTCCGGTGAGGTGGCCGCGCTGCCAGTCGGCGAAGTCCTCGTACTGGATGGGGAGTTCGGGAAGGTCGGCCGGCCTGCCGGAGACGGCGGCGCGGTACGCGGTGGAGAACTCCTGCCACAGCACGGCGAGCGACCAGCCGTCGGCGGCCATGTGGTGGATCACGAGCAGCAGCAGGTGATCGTCGGCGGCGATACGGATCAGCCGGGCGCGCAGCATCGGCGCGATGCCGAGATCGAACGGTGCCGCCGCGTCTTGCACCACCAGCTCATGGGCCCGCTCCTCGGCCTGCGCCAGAGGGAGGGCGGCCAGGTCCGTCAGGACCGGTACGAACGTGTCGACCGGCTCGGTGACCTGGTACGGGCTGTCGTCGACCACGACGACCCTGCTGCGTAATACCTCATGCCTTCGCACCACTTCGGTAAGTGCCGACACCAGCGCCCCTTGGTCCAGCGGGCCCCGTAGCCGTACCGCGACCGGCACGTTGTGGTCGGGCCGGCCGGGACGGAGCCGGTCGAGGAACCACAGCCGTTGCTGCGCGAAGGACAACGTGGCCGGATTCTCCACGCACCGTTCATCAGGGGAAGGCATGAAGGATTCACCTTTCGCGATGTTCGGGAACTCTGCAAAGACATGGAAAGCCCCGCTGATTCGCTTCATCGCGAACAGTACGAAGGACGTTAGTCGACGTTCACCCGGCTCGGCAAGATCGCACGGGAGGTCTGCCGTCAAGAAATCTTTTCGTTGCATCCGGATGGGTTCGATGGATAGCATCACGTCGTCGAACGCCAACGTGTTGTTCCAGCATGAGTAGGCGTACCTGCTGGTCAGAGATCAGATCAACGATTACCGGGCAGTATTGTGCAGTAATTGGCTGCCGTTTACAGGGTGATTGCAGGCTGGTGATTGTCGGTGCTCATTCATGCTGGGTCGTCATTCGAGCCGAATGATTTAAGCAGCCCTTATTTCAGGCGTGCAGGAACGCGGAGAGTAATGATGCGACAGCAGGGCTTAGTGGGTTCCTTTATTTCTCACGCCACCCACCACCCCGACGATCCGGCGCTGGTCTGGCACGGAGAAGAGACGACCTATCGCGAACTCCGTGAGCTGGCGGACCGGGAGCGCGCGCGGCTCATCCGGCTCGCACCGGGTGCGGACGAACCGATCGGCATCCTGGCCGCCAAGTCGCCTGCGGTGATCGCACTGGTGCTCGCCTGTCTGATGGAAGGGCGCCGGTTCTTACTGCCGTCACCCCTGTTGACGACAAGATCACTGGATCGGTTGTTCGGACAGGCCGGTTGTTTGCGTGTGCTGTCGCCGGAGAGCTCGGAGACGTCTCCGGCCGGTCCTGCTGCCCCGGTGGAGCCTCGCTCGACCCAACCGGCCGACGTGTCCTTCATGTTCACCACCTCCGGTTCCACCGGGGAGCCGAAGATCGTCCCGCTGAGTACGGGCGCGGTGGACCGCTTCACCGACTGGGCGGGCGAGCACTTCGGCATCGGCCGGGGAACGACCGTGCTCAACTACGCCCCGCTCAACTTCGACCTGTGCCTGCTGGACATCTGGACCACGCTCAAGAACGGCGGCCGGGTGGTCCTGGTCGACCCCGCACAGGCCACCGACGCCCGGCATCTGCTCGACCTCATCGCCGACCACGAGGTGCGGCTCGTCCAAGCGGTTCCGATGTTCTACCAACTGCTGACGGACGCGGCCGCGCGAGGTGATCAGCGGCTCGACACGGTCGAGCACGCCGTCTTCACCGGCGACAGCATGCCCGCCCGCTGCCTCGCCGCACTCCCGGAACTGTTCGGCAGGGCACGGCTCTACAACATCTACGGCTGCACCGAGACCAACGACAGCTTCCTCCACGAGGTCGACCGCAGCGAACCGACGGACACCCCGGTCCCCCTCGGCAGTCCGCTGCCCGGGGTGAGCGCAGTGATCGTCGACGCCGACGGCACGATCCTGACCGGGCCGGGAACCGGCGAACTCCATGTCGCGACACCGTTCCAGACCGACGGCTACCTCGACAGGGCGCAGGACGCCGCCAAGTTCGCCACCCACCTCGACGGGCAGCAGGAACGGCGCTACTTCCGCAGCGGTGACCTGGTGCGCCGCGACCGGGACGGCCGGATCACCCTGGAAGGCCGCAACGACCACCAGGTCAAGGTCCGTGGCGTGCGGGTCAACACCCACGAGGTCGAGCAGGTGCTGCTGAAGCACCCGGACGTCGTCGAGGCGGCGGTGACGACGCGGCCCGACCCGGTGGCCGGCCGCCTGCTGCGCAGCGTCGTGCGACGCAGACCCGCCAGTCGGCTCAACAGCCTGGAACTGCGCAGACACTGCGCCGGCCTGCTGCCCGCCACCGCCATCCCCTCGACCGTGCTGATCGTGGACGACCCCCTGCCGAGGACATCCACCGGCAAGATCGCCCATGCGCTCGTCGAGGAAGCCCACCCCCCGCACGGCCGAACGAAGGAACACTGACATGCAGCACATCGCGGTGGTCAAGCAGTTCATCATCGAGGAGTTCCTGCCGGACGTCAGCAGCAGCGAACTGGAATCCGACTACGACCTGCGGGCCGGCGGGGTCATCGACAGCCTCGGCATGCTCAAGACGATGGCCTGGCTGGAGGACCGATTCGATCTGCACGCCGAGCGGATCGACCTCAACCCCGACAACTTCCGTTCCGTCGAGGGGATCAGCACGTTCATCGAGCAGGTCCAGCGGCAGCAGGCGGAGGCCAAGTAGCCATGCACGAGGTGCCCTTGGCGCTGCTCACCCGGGACCGCCCCATTGAGCAGCAGATGTGGCGGTCCTTCTGGGACCGGCTGGACGAAGGCGGTCTCCAGCGGGGCGAGACGGTGGCGCTGCTGGCCTCGCTCTCCACCCGCATGCCGGACCAGGACACCCTGTGCGGGTTCCTGCGCTCACTGGACGAGCGCCGCCCGCGGCCCGTCGGCCGGCTGGACGGCACGGTCAACATCGTCGGCACCGGCGGCGGTCCCCGTACCTTCAACATCTCCACCGCTGCGGCGTTCGTCGCCGCCGCGATGGGGGTCCGCGTGGCCAAGACGGGCTCTCGCGCCCATACGAGCACCTGCGGTTCGTACGACCTGCTGGACCTGCTCGGCATCCCCCTGACCACCTCGTACGAGCAGACCGACGCCGTACTGGACCGGCACGGCATCGCCTTCCCCGGACCCTTCGTCTACCCCCGCGAGCTGATGCTGCTGGCCAAGAGCATCCTGCCGCTGGAGCTGCGGACGCTCGGGCAGTTCATCAACTCGGTCGGGCCGTTCCTGGCGGCGATGCCGGTCTCGCACCAGCTCATCGGCGTCGCCGACCATTCGCTGCTGCCGAGTCTGCGGTACGTCGCGGACAGCACGCCCGACAGGGGGATCTGGCTCTGCAGCAACGCCCTGGGAATCGACGAGCTGGTCAGCTCCGTCGACAACGTCATCCACAGGAACGACGGCACCGGTGGGACGTGGCTGCCCGCCGATGCGCCCGGCTCGACCTCGATCACCGATCTGCGACCAACCAGCCACCAAGACCAGGTGGTTGAGCAATTCCTTGAGGTGCTGTCCGGTGAGGGCGGGGAGCTCGCGACACGTACCGTCTGCCTGAACGCCGCCGCGCTGGCCGTCGCGAGCGGACTCACCGGCGAGTGGGCCGATGCGAGAGCGGCAGCCGAGGACGCTCTGATCAGCGGCGCCGCACTCGACCTCGTCACCAGGCTGCGGGCACAGCCGATGCCCACGGCGGCGGGCGCGGCTCCGGGCACGGCTGCGGGCACGGCTGCGTACGGAGTGGGCGCGCGGTGAGCGGGTTCTTCGCGCGGCGAGCACCCGGCCGGCCGGGCCTGGCCCTGTTCCTCAACGCCGGGGATCCACCGCTTCCCGTGCTGGCCGACCTCATGCGGATACTGGACGACTGCCGGGTGGACTGCCTGGAACTGGCCGTGCCCTTCCCCGACTCGGTCACCGACGGGGAGGTCAACAGGCGTTCCGCACAACGGGCGTTGGCGGACGGCGTCGGCCTCGACGAGGTGCTCGACTTCCTCGCCCGGGTCCGGCCCGGCCTCCGGCACTTACGGGTCGCGCTGCTGGCGGACTGGAGTCACACGGTCAAGCCCCTGCCACTGCCGGACTTCGCCGCCCGCGTCGCCGCCTCGGGTGCCGACGGGCTACTGGTCCACGGGCTGCCCCCACGGCTGCGCACCGGCCTCCGCGAAGCGGTACGGAACGTGGGGCTGCCCCTGGTGACCACCTGCTACGCGAGTTCGCCCGCAGAGGTGAAGGCTGAGGCAGCCGAGTACGCCACCGCGTATCTGTATCTGGTCGCCCACTACGGCCGCAGCGGCAGTACACCCACCGGCAGCACACCCACCGGTGATCCACGCCAACTGGCTGACAGCGTCCGGCTGTTGCGTCAGACGTCGAAAGCGCCCATCGCCGTCGGCTTCGGCATCCGGTCCAGGGCCGACATCGCCAGAGTCCACGACCTCGGCGCCGACGCCGCGATCGTGGGCAGCGCCGGAGTCGCCCGCATCGAGCACGCCCTCGCCCAACGGGCCGACGTGGTCGACGAGTTCCACGCCTTCGTGCACACCCTTCTTCCCGCACCCCCGATCAACGTCCCCCAGCCAGACAGGAGTTCCACCCCATGATTGTCCGACGACTTGACGAGGTGACGGCCGTGGACTGGGGCAACGGCCTCAGCCGCAGATTTCTGGTCGAAGCCGACGGCATGGGCTACTCGATGACCGACACCACGGTACGAGCGGGCAGCAAGTCCCGGCTGGAGTACCGGCGTCACCTCGAAGCGTGCTACTGCATCAGCGGCACGGGAGAAGTGGTGGATCCCGGCGGTACGTCACACCCGATCACACCCGGCACGTTCTACGCACTCGACCAGCACGACGCCCACTTCCTCATAGCGGGCCCTGACGAAGACCTCCGGCTGGTGTGCGTCTTCACGCCCGCGCTGCACGGCGGCGAACGGCACAGCCTGGACTCGTCCGAGTTCTCCCAGTACTGACGGGACCGACACATGATCAGATGGAACGCCGACCAGATCGCCCTGCGCGAGGGCCTCGGCCACTGGCACCAGGCGCTCAGCGCCGGCCATGTCGAGCGGGACGCCGCAGGTGTCTTCCCGTACGACCAGTGGAAGCTGATCCAGGAGTCCGGAATCCTCGGCCTGCCCTTCGACGAACAGTGGGGCGGACTCGGCCAGTCCCTGCTCACCACCATGTACGTACTGGAGGAGCTCGGCGCGGGATGCCGCGACGGCGGACTGAACTTCTCGGTCTCCACCCACATGGTCAGCGTCGGCGTCCCCCTGCAGCGCTTCGGATCGGAAGCGCTCAAGCAGCGCCATCTGCCCGGGATCTGCTCGGGGGAGACGATCGGGGCGCATGCGATCACCGAGACCGAGAGCGGCTCCGACGCGCTGGCCATGCGGACGACGGCGACCCGCGACGGCGACCACTTCGTACTGCGAGGCAGCAAGTGCTTCGTCAGCAACGGGCCAGTGGCCGATGTGTTCGTCGTTTACGCCCGCACACACCCGGAGGGAGGCCCGCTGGGCATCACCGCCTTCCTCGTGGAGCGGGACACCCCGGGGCTCTCCGTCGGGGCACCCGTCAGCAAGATGGGACTCAGGACCTCACCCCTGGGCGAACTGCACCTCGACGACTGCCGAGTTCCCGCTTCCGCCGTCATCGGCAGCGTCGGCACCGGCTTCCTGGTCATGGACCACGTGATGAAGTGGGAGATCCTCTGCTCCTTCATCATCAACACCGGACAGATGCGCTACCGGCTCGACCGTTGTGTCGAATACGCGCGAACGCGCACCCAGTTCGGGAGGCCGATCGGTGCGAACCAGGCGGTCGCCCACCGGATCGTGGACATGCGGACCGGTCTTGAGACCGCCCGGAAGTGGCTCTACGACACGGCGGTCCGGCTGACGGACGGCGAGAACGTCACGACGGACATCGCCACCAGCAAGCTGCTCGCGAGCGAGAACAACGTCGCCTCCGCACAGGCGGCCGTGCAGATCTTCGGAGGCCAGGGGTATCTCACCGAGTGCGGCCTGGAGAAGGACCTGCGGGACGCGACGGCGAGCACCATCTACTCGGGCACCTCGGAGATCCAGCGCAATCGCATCGCGTCGATGCTGGGGTTGTGACGCCGGTGCTGATCAAGATCTGCGGCGCCACCTCGGCCGGGGAGATGGAACTCCTCGCCTCGGCGGGAGCCGATCTCGTCGGTCTGTGGCACGGCGTTCCGGGTGGCCGTGCGGACCTGCCCCTGGCGGAACTGGCCGCATTGGCAGCGGCCGCACACCGCACCGAGCGGCTCCGCCCCGTCCTGGTCACCTTCCTGAACGACGTCGGCGAACTGAGCGTCGCGTTGACCTCCGCCCGGGTCGACTGGGTCCAGCTGCACGGCTACCAGCCGCCCGGCACGGTCCGGGCGCTGAAGAGCGCGGGAGACTTCACCGTGGTCAAGGTCGTACACCTCGGTGCGAAGACCGCGAAGGGTGCGGGCACGTGCCCGGAGCTGCCCCTGATCCCGTCGTACGAGCGGGCGGGCACGGATCTCTTCCTGCTGGACGCGGCGGCCGAGGACGGCCGTATCGGCAGCACGGCGCAACAGGTGGACGGCCACGCCGTCCTGGAGGTCGTCGAGCGGATGACGCGGCCGTTCCTGCTCGCCGGTGGCATCTCGGGGGACAACCGGGCGGACTACCGGGCCGTGCTGGAGCACCCCCTGTTCCGGGGGATCGACGTGGACACGGCGGCCAAGGACCCCGGCAGCGGGTGGATACGGGCCGAGCGGGTCACGGCCGTGGTCCGGGGCTGGCGAGCGGGGGACGACGGCACGAGGGCGGGGACGGGGGTATGACGGGTATGACGGGCGGGTTCATCGAGGCGCTGCTGGGCGCCCGCCGACCGGTGATCATGGAGCTCAAGCGCCAGGACGCCACGGGCCGCGACCTCTTCGGCGGACGGTCCGTCGAACGTATCGTCGCCGAGTACGAGGACGCCGGCGCCCCCTGTCTCTCCGTGGTGACCGGCCACTGGTTCGGCGGCACCCGAGGCCTCCTGCACGAGGTCGTGCGGGCCACCCAACTCCCCGTACTGCAAAAGGACTTCATCACCCGCCGAAGCCAGTTGGAGCAGGCCGGGGAGGACGGTGTGTCCGCCGTCCTGCTGACCGCCGCACTCCTGCCGAGATCCACCCTGGGCAACCTCGTCGAACACAGCGTGCGGCTCGGTCTGACCCCGTTCGTCGAGGTGACGACCGAGGCGGAGACGCTCCGTGTGCCGCGCGGCGAGGACTGTGTGATCGCGGTCAACAACAAGGACATCGCGACCCGCGAACGCGGCACGGCGAATCTCGGACGGAGCTCGGAACTCCTGCCGGCGTTGCAGCGCACCGGCACCTCCTGCCCGGTCAGCGCCGGCGGCATCGAGCATCCGGACGTCGCTGCCCAGCTGGTACGGGAGGGCTTCGCCGGAGTGCTCATCGGTACGGGACTCCTGCGCACGAACAGCCTGTCGGACTGGCTCGACGACTTCGACCGTGCCCACCCGGCACGGTCCTGAACACCCCACACCCGGAGGAAATCGCATGAGCAGCACCAGCACGGTCGAACAGTGGAAGGTCGTCGTCAACGACGAGGAGCAGTACTCGCTCTGGAGCGCCGACCGCGAGTCCCCGGCAGGCTGGCACGAGGCCGGCGTGCAGGGCGCGAAGGACGAGTGCCTCGCGCACATCGAGCGCGTCTGGACCGACATGCGCCCCCGGAGCCTCCGGCTGCGCAGCGCTGCGGAAGCGGGTGCCGAGTGAACCAGGCACTCGCACCGGCGGGTCAGGCCGGTCAGGCGGGCCAGGCGGGCCAGGCTGGTCCGACCCGCCCCATGCTCTCCACCACCCTGCGCATGGAGCCGTACGAAGCCCAGGCATGGGTCGTCGTCGACCGGATGGTCGGCGGGCTGGCCATGGGCGGCACCAGGATGACCGCGACCGTGACCGAGCAGGAGCTGGCCCACCTCGCCAGGGCCATGACCCACAAACTGGCGCTCGTCGGCCTGCCCATCGGGGGCGCCAAGGCCGGCATAGCGCCCGCCCCCGGCTCGCCCGTCCAACGCCCGGAGCTGATGCGGGAGTTCGGCCGAGCCGCAGCCCCCTTGCTGCACGGAGGCGTCTACCTCGGCTGCGACCAGGGCACCACCTACGCAGACCGGCAGGTGGCCTTCGAGGCCGCCGGATACGACGTCGCCCACAGGCAGGGCGCGACCCGGCTCACCGTCGGCTGGGACGAACTGTGGACCCACATGGCCGACATCACCGGGTACGGCGTGGCCGTCGCGGTGCTCGGCGCCCTGCACGCGGCCGGTACGCGGACCCCGCAGCGCATCGTGATCCAGGGGTTCGGCACGGTCGGGCGCGCGGTGGCCCGCCATCTGGCCGACCACGGGCACCGAGTGGTGGCCGTGGCCGACATACGGGGCACGATCGAGGATCAGCACGGGCTGCCGGTCGACGCCCTCACCGAGATCACCAGCAGCGACGGCACCGTTGACCGGACACGGCTGCCCGCGACGGTCCGGGTGCACTCGTCCGGGCAGGCGTGGCTGCACGTCGACGCCGACGTCCTCGTACTCGCGGCATCCGCGTCGGCGGTCAGGGAGGACACGGTGCCCGAGGTCCGGGCCCCGATGGTGGTCGAGGGCGGCAACATGAGCTGCACGGAACCGGCCCGCCGACTCCTGCGCGAGTCGGGGCACATCGTCCTGCCGGACGTGGTCGTGAACGTGGGCGGTGCGGCGGCAACCGGCTGTGTCCTCGCCGGAATCGCCCCGTCCGGCCTGCCGCTGCCACGCCTGTCCGCATGGCTGCGGGCATGGATCGCGGCCAGGATCACCAGGAACTGCGAGCTCGTCCAGGAGCTGCACACCTCGGGCAGCACCGACCCGGTCGCACACCTGCTGACCGCGAAGGGGGCATGGTACTCCGCGGGCCGATGACCGAAAGAGCCCCCCTGTGAGGCCATAGCCCCCGAACGGCATGTTTGCATATGTTCATGATCGTTAACGAACAGAAGACAGACGGGCCGCGGACGTACGTGGACCACATCCTGGAGCACTGGCACGAGGACGAGGACGCCGAGGCGCTCGTCCAGGGTGCGCAGCGGCTGACCCGGGGGCAGGCGCGGCGGCGGCTGTACCGGCTGGGGCACGCGCTGCGCGGCCAGGGGCTCGTGCCCGGCGACGGAGTGGGGCTTTTTCTGGCCAACCGGGTGGACTCCGTCCTGGTGCAGCTCGCGGTCCATCTCATCGGCTGCCGCGTCGTGTTCCTGCCGCCCGAGCCGGGCCCCGGCGAGCTCGCCGCGCTGGTCGAGCAGTCCCGGGCGCGCGCCGTGGTCACCGACCCGCTCTTCGCGCAGCGGGCCGCCGACGCCGCCGGCCGCAGCGTCCACGCCCCCGTACTGCTCAGCCTCGGTCCCTGTGAGCAGCCGTGCACGGACCTGCTGGCGCTGGCGGACGAGTGCCCGGAGGTGCGCCCCGACGGCGTGCCCGCGCCGGGGGCGGACGAGGCCGTCACCGTCCTCTACACCGGCGGCACCCTGGGCCGCCCCAAGCTCGCCGCACACAGCCGCCGGCTCTACGACGCGCTGGTGGACCTGGTGGAGGGCGCCCCGGACGACTCCCGGCCGGCCGTCTTCCGGAGCAGTGAACCGGGCACGGAAGCGGGCACGGAGCGCGTGCTCGCCGCCACACTGCTCACGCACGGCAGCGGCCACCTCACCACGATTCAGGCCCTGGTGACGGGGTCCGTCCTCGTCGTGCTGCCCGAGTTCGAAGCGGGCGCGGCGCTGGAGGTGCTGCGCGAGGAGCGGATCACCGCCACCATGTTCGTACCGCCGATGCTGTACGCACTCCTCGACCACCCGGAGTGCGCGCCGGGGGCCCTTCCCGCACTGCGGCGGATCGTCGTCGGGGGCGCGGCCACGTCGCCCAGCCGGCTGCAGCAGACGGTCGAGGTCTTCGGGCCCGTACTCAGCCAGGGCTACGGGCAGTCGGAGGCGCTCGGCATCGCCGCGTTCGGCGCGGAGGAACTCGCCTCGCAGGGAGCCGGGCGGCCCGAGCTCTGGCGCAGCTGCGGTCGCGCGATATCCGACACCGAGATCGAGATCCGTGCCGAAGGCAGTACGGCGGCGCTGCCCGCCCGGCAGGTCGGCGAGGTGGTCGTCCGGGGCGAGACGGTGATGCTCGGCTACTACGAGGACCCGGAACGCACCGCCGAGGCGCTGCAGGACGACTGGCTGCGCACCGGGGACATGGGCTACCTCGACGCCGAGGGGTACCTCTATCTCGTCGACCGGGCCAAGGACATCATCGTCACCGGCAGCACCAGCGACAACGTCTACTCCCGGGTCCTGGAGGACTTCCTGCTCACACTGCCCGGTGTGCGCAACGCGGCGGCGCTCGGCGTACCCGACGAGGAGTACGGGGAGGCCGTACAGATCTTCCTGGCCACGGCCGAGGGCGCCGACGTCGACCCGGATGCCGTCAGCGCCTCGGTGATCGCCGAGTTGGGAGAGCTGTACACGCCCCGCAGGACGGTCCTGCTGGACCGGCTGCCGACGACCAAGGTCGGCAAGGTGGACAAGAAGGCGCTGCGCGCCGCATGGGTGACCGCGACCTGATCGCCCGCTGAGAAAGCCCGGGACACGGTGCGGCGGTGTGCCTCGCGGCAGCGGTGACCCCACTGGGACGGTGGCATGCGCCGCTGCGCGCCCTCGCGGCCGTCCTGCTGCTCGTGCCCGGGGCGGCCGCGGCGCCCGGGGCGCGCTGGCGGCCTGCCGTTCGGCCTCCTCGGCGGCGGCGGTACGCTCCCGCAACGCCCGTACCAGCCGCTCCTGCTGGCCGACGGCAGCACGGCCGGGCAGGAGCACGGTGGTGGCGGCGAGCACCGCGCCGAGGGCGAGGCCGTAGGGGTAGCGGTCGATCCCGGAGTACGGGGCGAACACCGCGCAGCCGACGGAGGCGAGGGCACCGCCCACGAGCAGCAGCACGGTGCTGCGCCGGGCGACAGCGGCCTGCCGGGGCGCTGCTTACCGGGCGACGGCGGTGAGCAGCCCCACGGCCGGGACCACGCCCACGACGGCTGCGAGCCCGAGCGCGGAGGTGACGGGATGCCGCCGCCGCACGACGAGCAGGCCGATCGCGAGCAGGGCGAGCAGTACCCGTAGAGCGGCGGGAGGGAGGGCATACGGCCGATTGTCGGGCACCGTGGGGCGGGGGCCGTGCGCCTGGAGGCTGAGCGGGGCCTCTGCCTTTCGGTAGAGAGGCACCTTGGGGAGACGTACCCCGGCGGGCCGTCCCGTGCAGTGCGCGCTCAGAACCCGCGCGCCCAGGTCGGCTCCGGCTCCGACTGCGGGCGGTTCAGACGACGTACCGGTAGCCCACGCCCCGTACCGTCTCGATCGCTTTACGGTACGGAGAACCCAGCTTGCGGCGCAGACGCGCGATGTGGACGTCGATGGTCCGGTGGTCCGCCGGGTAGCGGCGCCCCCACAGTTCGGCGTGCAGCCGCTCGCGGGTGTGGACGCGCCAGGGATGTGCGACGAGGTGGGCGAGGAGGTCGAACTCCAGCCGGGTGAAGTGCAGTCGGCGCCCCGCGACCGCCACGGTCCGGGTCTCGGCGTCCACCTGGATCTGCTGCGCGGCGGGCGGGCCGGCGACCGGGCCGGCGGGCGGGGGGCCGGCGGGCGTTTCCACGTCGGTGGGCACGAGTACGAGGTACCCGGCCAGGGGTGGCCTGCCCGGTGGGGCCGGCAGCGCGGATTCCGGTATCTCGAACCAGGTGGCACCGGCCAACTCGCCCCACGGGGCCGGCGGGCCGTCGGCCCGGTGCAGTTCCGGAAGGTCCGGCTCGGGGGAGAAGCCGGGATTGGGCGAACGGGTTGTGCTCACAGAGAGACCGCATCCTCTCTCGGGACCCGCGGTGCATCGGGTACACGTCGCTCCGAGTCCGCAGGTATGGGGGCATCTTGGAGGTCCTACGCCCGGCTGACACTACAGGTGACGAGGAGAATTCGGAAAGTAACTTCCGGAAGGCGAGATTCTATGGCCGGATTTGAATGCGGTCTTCCGGATGACACCGCCACCGGTTCCGCAGGCGCCCCAAGGGCGTTGCGCAGTACGGCCGATGGGGGGCCGTGCCCCTGGTGATCGACAGGTTGCGGGCATGGTGGCGCACGACGGTGTGGCCGTCGCAGGGGTGGATGTCGACGGCAGGGGCTGGTCCGGCACGCGGGTCTGGGTGGAGGAGCGTGCGGGCGGGGGACGCCGCGTCGACGCTGTCGAGCGATGTGCCGGTGGCGGCACTCCACGAGGTTGATGCGACGGCGGTGCACTGCGACCACCCGTCGTTGCTGATGTCGCTGCTGCCCGGCAGTGTGCGGCTGGACGAGCAGGGGGCGGGGCTGCGGACCGAACTCCTGGCCCGCCAACTCGTCGGGACCCACCGGGGGCGGGTCCCGGCCGAGGCCCGGCCGCGGGCGTACCAGGCCTGGACGTCGCTCGACCGGGTCCAGCTACCCCCATCCACCGAGCCGCCGGACCTGTGGCAGCGCGTCGTGGACGTCATGCCGGACAGCAGAGGTGATGTGGGTGAGTTCCATGGCTTGACGCCAACGGGCGGCCAGGGCGCGGCCGGTCGCTCTGTGCTGCGGGCGGATTGTGCGCAGCGTGAACGGCAGGCCGTGGAACGTACCGGGCTGTTCGGGGTGTCCGAGCCGGCGGCGGACCGCACCCCCGACCGCCTCGGGCCGACAGCTACGATGACGGGATTTGCGACCGTGGCCCGTACGAGAATGTCCTGTACAGGAAGGTCTTGTACAGGAATGGGGTGGGGCAAATGCTCAGCAGAGCCGAGGCGGTGGACGCTGCCGCCGTGCTTCTCAGGAGGGTTTATCCGGAGAAGGTGGATTCGCTGGTCCTGATTCCGGAGAAGTGCGTCGACCACCCCTACGGCTGGGCGGTGCGCTTCGACTTCAGGGAGCACATGGAGTCCGGGGACTGGCTGCAGTCGCCGATCACCAGCGTCGCCGTCGTTCCGCACGACGGCAGCAGGGCTCACTTCCCGCCCAGTGTGTTTCCGGTGGAGGAGTACATGAGCCGGCGCGCCTCGGGCGACTGGCCGCCCAAGGCGTAGCCCAAGGAGTAGCCAAGGCGTAGCGCAAGGAGTAGCCAAGGCGTAGCGCAAGGAGTGGCCGAGGCGTAGCGCAAGGAATTGCGCAAGGTGCAACTGAGACGCGACTCGGTCGAGCGCGCCTTCCGGCCATGCAACAGGCAAAGTCCGCAGGTGACTTCACAGCGCGGTTCCGGCGGAGGAGGCTCTCCAGCAAGCGGTCCGGCGTCACCGGGACTCGTGCGCCTGGTGGCCGGGCTCGGCCCACCGAGTGTGCGGTGCCGGCCGGCTGCTCGATCGAGGGAGATGCCATGGCCCGGTCGGCCGAAGGCGGAACGACTCGAAGGCACCGTAGCGCCGCCGCCTACCGGCGCGATCCGCTGGAGTTCCTGGCCGAGGAGTTCGGGGGCACCCGGGACGTCTGGCGCTCGGCGTCGGGCCGGCTCTGCGTGGCCGGCCCGCAGGCGGCCCGCGAAGTGCTGGGCAACCGGCAGGGCGCCTTCGTGGAGACCTCCGACTTCTTCCACACCCGTACCGGGGTCTTCGGTCCCAGAGCGGCACAGATCGACATCGGACGCGCGGCCCGCGGTCTGCTGCGCCGCCAACTCGACGCCCGCCGCGCGGACTTGCCCCGCCTGGTCGGCGCGCGGCTCGCACCCGTAAGCAGCTGGCCGGATGCGGGCAACCTGCTGATCCGCGAGCACTTGCGGGACGTACTCCTGTGCCCGGATGCTCCCGCGGAGCTGCACGGAGCGGTCGACGGCATCGTCGCCCGCGCGGTTCTGGCAGGCGCACGGGAGCGCCATTCGGCCCTGTCCCGGCTCCGGTTCCGCCGCAGGGCGATGGGCCTCCTGGTCCGGGAGACCGAGGCGCGCCGCAGCACCGGCCCCTGCGCCGGGGCCGACGAACCGCGCGACCTGCTGGACGTTGCCGTCGCCGGTGCCGGACCGTCCGCGGATCCCGGCCAAGTGGCCGAGGTCTACCTGTCGTTCCTGTTCGCCACGGTCGGCTCGATCGGCTTCGCCCTCGGCTGGTCGGTCTACCTCGCCGGTACGCACCCGGCCACCGCCGACGACGAACCGGCGTGGATCGTCCGTGAAGCGCTGCGACTGTGGCCGGTGGCCTGGCTGTTCGCCCGTACGCCCAGCCGCGTGCACGAGCTGGCCGACGTCACGGCCGGCCCGCGCGACGAGGTCAACGTGTGCCTGTACCTCGTGCACCGCCACCCTCGGCACTGGGAGCGCCCGGACGAGTTCGTACCGCACCGCTGGGCGGCACCTCCGCACGAGCCGGCCTTCATGCCCTTCGGGTTCGGCACGCACTCCTGCGCCGGGGCGACCGTGACGATGTCGCTGCTGGAGGACCTCATCCGCATCATCACCCGCGACTGGCACCTGTCCGTCACACCGAGCGGCGGCGGGCCCCACCTGGGGCCCGCGCTGGCTCCGCCGCGTTTCACCGCGGAGCTGCACCACCGAGCCGCCGCTCCGGAAAGGAGGTGAATGACATGAGGAAACTCGTTCGCACGGCCAAGTCGGTCCTCAACATCCGGGCCGGATACGGATGGCACCAGTTCTGGTACCTCTAGCACCACATCTGATCGGAACCGGTGGGGGCGGTCGCCGGCCAGGCGGCTGCCCCCACCGGCCGGGAGAGGCCGTGCCATGACCACACCGCACCACGGCGAGGACTTCCTGCACGACCTGCGGCTGCGCAGCGCGGCCGAGGGCGGGGTCTTCTGGCTGGAGGACGGCCCGCTCGCCGTCTTCGAACCGGCCGCCGCACGCCTGGTGAGCCGTACGAACTGGGACGGCCTGGTCATGTCCGACCGCCTCGTCGACATGATCCGGCGCCGGCACAGCACACCGGTTCCGTGGAGCCGGATACGCGCCGCCTGGCTCACCCAACTGCACACGCTCACCACCGGCGAGCACACCGCCGAAATGATCACCCGGATGGAACGGGTCATCGACACCCGGCTCGGCGACGCCCAGCCCATCGACACGCGGCCCGGCCACGCCAGGCCCATCGACGACTCGCCCGGCGACGACCCGCCCGGTGAGGACATCGACCTCGTCCTGCTCGCCCAGGACATCGCCGTGCAGTCCGTCCTGCCGGTCGCGCTGTCCGGCCTCACCGCCCGCGAATCGGCCCTGATCACACAGGACTTGCAGCAGAAACTGCTGCGTCTGATAGACCGTCACCCCGGCCGCGGGCTGCACCATCACGTACGGTTCGCCGCCGTGCAGATCCGGGCAGGGCTGGTGGTACGACGGGTGTTGCGCGACCGCGCCTCGGGCCGCCGGGTACGCGAACCGGACCTCGCCGACCCGATCGTCGACCTGCTCCCCGAACTCGGCATGGACCGTGCGCTCGACGTCGTCACCGCCGTACTCACCGCGATCGGCGGACCGCCCGGCTCCGCCGCCGCGAGCGTGCTGTACGAATTCGTCCGCAACCCGCAGTGGGCCCAGCGGCTCGGCCGCGAACTGCACGGCCTGGACCGGGCCGAGTTCTGCGGCGCACCGGCCAAGGCGGCACCGGTCACGTACCGGTTCGTCAAGGAAGTGCTGCGCATGTGGAGCCCCCCGCTCCTGCTGGTGCGCCACGCCCGGGTCTCGTCCGACGTTGGCCCCGCCCGGCTGGAGAAGGGGCAGAGCTACCTGGTCAGCCCGCACATGATCCACCGCGATCCCCGGGTCTGGCAGCAGGCCGACACCTTCGACCCCGACCGCTTCCTGCCCGGCGCACCGCACGGGCCGGTCGACCGGACCTGCTACGTACCGTTCGGCTGGGCGCCGAAGAAGTGCATCGGCGCGGACATCGGCACCGTCCAGCTGATGGCCCTGTGCTACCTGATGTGCACCCGCTACCGTCTCACGGTCCCGGACGCCGGCGCCGTCACCATGGCCTGCCGCTTCGCCCCCGTACCGCAGCACTTCCGGGGACACATCGCCCTGGCATGACGGGGAGCACCGGCGCCACCAACGGTACGGCGCGCGCGAGCCCGGCCCCGACCCGCGCGAGCCCGGCCCTGACCCGCGCGACCCGGCCCGACCCGCGCGAACCCCGCCTGGCCGCCCCGCAGTTGACCTCCCTGCCCGGCACTACTTGGCCAATCGGCCACGTGGATTTCGAGTCCTGCCGCACGATCCCCTGCGCACCTCCACCCGCAGTCCGCAGGCCGCCCGGCATGCGCGGTCCGCCGGCGGGAATACCGTGCCGACAGCCGACATGTCCGAAAGGCGTCAGTGGAACGTTTTCTTCGCTTCTGCGGCGATGACAGGTCGGCGAGGCGGTGCCAGAGTGTGCACGCACGCACGTGTGCGGGAGCCCGGCCGGACCCGTTGCCCCACCCTGGTGTCCGCAGTCCTCGGCGCCAGGACCGAGAGCACATCTCACTTCAGCACGCCCCGCCCGCTGATACCGGGCGCGGGCCGGAGAGGGAATGCGATGGGAACGTGGAAGTGGAACGACCAGGAGAGGCCCACCACCACGGTCGGTGTCCGGGCCACCGCAGGTGCCGTCACCATGAAGGACGATCCACAGGCCGCCCAGCGGCCGTACGTCTTCGTGCGCGGCTACGACTCGGCGCTGCACGTCAACTGGTGGGACGGCAAGGCGTGGCACTGGAGCAACCAGGGCACGCCGGCCGGGCGCACCGTCATCGAGAAGGTCGGGGCCCTCACGGTCCAGGACACCCCGAGCGCGCAGCAGCGCCCGTACGCCTTCGTCATCACCGACGACTCCAAGCTGTACGTGAACTGGTGGGACGGCTCCAAGTGGCAATGGAGCGACCAGGGCGCACCGAGCGGGCGACGCGTCCGTGAAGGCGTCGGCGTCGTCTCCGTCCAGGACAGCCCGAGCGCGGCGCAGCGCCCGTACGTGTTCGTCCTCACCGACGACTTCCGGCTCTGGGTGAACTGGTGGGACGGCTCCAAGTGGCACTGGAGCGACCAGGGAGCGCCGCCGAACCACACCATCTCCCGCCCCCTCGGCGTCACCACCATGAAGAACGACCCGAACGCCTTCACCCGCCCCTACGCGTTCGTCATCACCGAGGACTCCCGGGTCTGGGTGAACTGGTGGGACGGCTCCAAGTGGCACTGGAGCGACCAGGGCGCACCTTCGGGACAGCCGGTCAAGAAGGCCGTCGGCGTCATCAGCGTCCAGAACGACCCGAACGCGCAGCAGCGGCCCTACGCCTTCGTCGAGGGCTACGACTCGCAGCTGTACGTGAACTGGTGGGACGGCTCCAAGTGGCACTGGAGCGCGCAGGGTGCGCCCAACGGCCGGCTCGTCCTGGACTCCGTCGGCGTGGTCACGATGAAGGACGACACGAACGCCTTCACCCGCCCGTACGTCTTCGTCATCGCCGACGACTCGAAGCTGTACGTCAACTGGTGGGACGGCAAGACCTGGCACTGGACCGCCCAGAACACCCCGCCCGGACGTGTCGTCGAACGCCCCGGCGAGGCGCTCACCGTGCAGGACAACGTGAACGCCACGCAGCGCCCGTACGCCTTCGTCATCACCGATGACTCCGACCTGTGGGTCAACTGGTGGTCGCTGCCCTGATCCAGCCGCACGACACAGGGCGGGCCGCCGGGAATTCCCGGCGGCCCG
>NZ_JBEZKB010000016.1:0-13966 GCF_040651475.1 Streptomyces sp. NPDC048442 | reverse complement strand
TTACCCCCCGCCCCCCCCGTGGGGGGCCCCCTCCACCAGCCGGCGCCCCCGCCCGTGCAGGGCAGTGTGTCAGTGCAGGGCCGTGTGTCAGGTGACGGCCGTCTGGAAGGCGTCGCCGAAGAGCCAGTTGCCCGGGGCTTCGGGGTCGGTACTGGTCAGGAACTCCCTGAGGGCGCAGGCGAGTTCCTCGACGGACAGGTGGCCGTCGCCGTCCAGGTCGAGCCTGTCGAAGGCGGTCTGCTGGGCTTCCGGTGACACCCCGAGGGCATGTTGGAAGCGGCTGAACTCCGCTGCTGAGACCAGCCCGTCGCCGTCCCGGTCGCACAGCGCCCAGATCGGTGCGCAGGCGGCCTGGACCGCCGGGCCGTGGCCTTCGTGCCGGGCGGCGGCCGGCCGGAGCATGCCGCTGCGGAACTCGGCCGCGTCGATACGGCCGTCGTGGTCGGCGTCGAGCCCGGCGCGCAGGGCCTGCCACCACTCGCCGCCGGCACGCAGCACTGCGACGGACTTCGGTGAGTCGAAGGGCTCGCCGACCGCGGCGATCATGCGGGCGGCCAGCGTGAGGACATCGCCGGAGTCGACGACTCCGTCCCGGTTCTGGTCCGCGTACCCGAAACAGATGTCGATCTTGCGCTGGAGCAGTCGGCTCTGCTCGGGCATGGGCGGCTCCGTCTCCACTTCGCACTCCACCTCGCAGGAGGTGCGGGCGCCCGAGTATCCAGCGGCGGGCGGGGCGCGACTGCCGGACACACCGCAGGGATGCCCTGAACGGGTGAGGGCCTGCGCGTCGGCCGCACGGCGGGGGAGCGGGTGGCTAGCTTCGAGGGCCGCCCCCGAGCAAACGACGGAGAGTGTCCCTGTGGACCCGGAGCCCGCCCGAACGCCCGCCCCACTGGACGTACTGATCACCGGGGCGACCGTGGTCGACGGCACAGGACGCGAAGGATTCGTCGCCGACGTCGGCATCCGCGACGGCCACGTGGTCGCCCTCGGCCCGGCAGCCGGGTCCTGCGATGCGCGCGACCGGCTGGCCGCCGACGGGCTGGTGCTGGCCCCCGGCTTCATCGAACTCCACAGCCACGCCGACCCGTTGGCACTGTGCGACGCCGAGAGCTCACTGCGCCAGGGGGTCACCACGGAGATCCTCAACCCGGACGGTTTCGGCACCCGGGGCGCGCCCTGGGTGGACACCATGGAGACCCCGGACATCACCAGCACCCTGGCCTTCGCAGACCGGCCGCCGGGCATCGCCGTCAATATCGGGGCGTACGTGGGACTCGGCGCGGTCTGGGCGGCCGGCGCGGGGTCGGCCGACGAGCGCCCGGACGCCCAAGCCGTGCACCGCATGCGGGAGTTGGTGCTACGGGCGATGACGGAGGGCGCCTGGGGAGTCTCGGCCGGTCTCTACTACCCGCCCAGCGCGTACGGGACGACGGAGGAAGTGGTCGCGGTGGTGTCCGCCGCCGCGCCCTGGCGGGCGCCCTTCAGCAACCACATCCGCAACGAGGGCTCGGCCGTGCTGGCGGCCACCGTCGAGAGCCTGGAGATCGCCGAGCGGGCCGGGCTGGTCGGGGTGATCGCCCACATGAAGGCGATGGGTCCGGCCAACTGGGGCGCCACCGTCGCCACACTGCAGGCGGTCGCCGACGCCCGCGCCCGGGGGCTGCGCGCCGCCGGCGAGGTGTACCCGTACCTCTCCAGCCGCACCGGCCTGAGCGTGCTGGTACCGCCGGAATTCCGCTCGGGGGGCGACACGGCCATGGTGGAACGGTTCACCGACCCGCGGCTGCGACCGCAGGTGGCGGCCGGGATCGAGCAGGTGCTGTACGCCCGGGTGGCCGACGCCCGCAGCGTGCACCTGGAGAGCTGCGGGCTGACCCTCGGCCAGTACTGCGCCGAACGGGCGACCGGACTGGCGGACGCCGTGATGACACTGCTGGAGCAGGACCCCCAGGCGATGGCGGTCTACGACTTCGGTCACGAGGCGGACCTGGAGCGGATCCTGCGCCGGCCGTTCGTCGCCGTCGCCTCCGACGGCGGAGCCTGCCTCGACGAGCACACCCACCCCCGCAATTACGGCACCCAGCCCCGGGTGCTGGCCCGCTACGTCCGGGACCGCCATCTGCTGACCCTGCCGCAGGCGGTGCGCCGGATGACCGGCCTGCCCGCCTCCGTGCTCGGCATGACCGACCGCGGCCTGGTCGCGCCGGGGATGGTCGCCGACCTCGTACTGTTCGATCCCGCCGCCGTCCGGGACCGCGCCACCTACGAGCAGCCCAGGCAGTACGCCGAAGGGGTGCACGCCGTCCTCCTCGCCGGGGTCTTCGCGCTGCGCGACGGGGAGCTGACCGGAGCGAGGGCCGGGCAGGTGCTGAAGCGGCCCGCGTACGCGGTCAGCGACCCCGACACGGGGGTCCCGCCGGACGCGCAGGACCAGGAAGACGCCGTTCGGGTCACGGTGACCGGCAGCGGCCCGGTGGGCACGTGCGAGGCGAGCCTGTACGGGAGGGGCCACGGCACCGCTCCGCAGGGCCGTGCCGTACTGCGCACCCCGGACGGCCGGGTGTTCACGGTGACCCGGCCGGGCTCCCTGCGCGCGGGGACGGACTGGGCGGCGCTGGCCGGCGTCGGCGCGTACGCGGACGGTGCGCCGCAGGAGGAGCTCCCCTTCCGGCTGACGGTGCAGACCGCGGACCCGCGGCACCGGGGACGGCCGACCCTCGCATGGGCGGTGCAGGGCGGACCGACTGCCTACGGCCCACTGCTGGGCAGCGTCACGGTCACCGGCGGCGGCTGACACACCGCCCGTGGCGGCTGAGACGGCACCGGCGGTGGCCGGCACACCACCGGCGACGGCCGGCACACATCAGCGCCGCACCTGTGCGAGTGCCACGCTCTCCGCCGTAGCACCGCGTCCCCGCCCGTCCACCAGGGGAGCCGGGGCGCTGGTGAAAGGCCCGAGCAGTTCCCGGTGGTCGCCCGGGGCGACCAGGTGCAGGCCGCGCTCCCGGAAAGCGGCGAAGTCCTGCCCACCGGGCAGCGACCGGTAGCGGCGCTGCCGCCCGTCCTGGCGCAGGCCCGGCACGGTGCGCCCGGCGAGCACCCCGGGCAGGACGTCCAGCAGCGCGGCGACACCCTGCGGATAGGTGTGGGCGACGTGCCAGACCAGTGAGCGCCCGGGGTCGACGGGCAGCCGGCCGAAGCCGATGACCGGCCCGGTGTCGATGCCCCGGTCGATCCAGTGCACGGTGCAGCCGATCGACTCCCGTCCCTCCAGCAGGCTCCAGAACGGCGAGAAGAGGCCGGCGTAGCGGGGGAGTTCGCCGGGGTGGACGTTGAGGATGCCGAGCCGGGGCAGGCTCAGCACCTCGTCCCGGAAGATCAGGCTGAACCGTACGGAGATGATCAGGTCCGGCCCGAACCCGCGCAGCAGCCGCAGCCCGTCCCCCTTGTTGATCTCCCGTACCGAGCGGCACGTCAGCCCGTACCGGCGGGCGAGGTGGCCGAAACTCAGCAGTGGGCCGGGCGGTGCCTCCAGGGCGTCGAGCCTCTCGAACAGTGCCCGGTTGGGCACGTCCCGTTCAAAGCGCTTCAGCCGTGCCAGCTCGGGCACCTGGTGCTCGCCCGCCCGGTCCACCTCGGACATCAGCACCTGAACCCGGTGCGCGGCCAGTCCGGGCAGCAGGTGGTTGAGCGCCACGCAGCCCGGCAGATCACGCTTGGTGCACACGGTGATACGCATGGCGGTCATTCTCGCCGGGCACCTGTCGCGGTGCATTCCCGCAAAAAGGCTTGGTCAATTGGCCGGCGTGGTGGTGCGGAACCGGGCCCGGTAGGCGGAGGGAGTGATGCCGAAGCGGCGGAGAAAGGCACGGCGCAGCGTCTCGTCGCTGCCGAGGCCGCTGCGGCGGGCCGCCGCGGTGACGGATTCCCCGGCGTCGAGCAGGGACTGTGCGGTTTCCAGGCGTACGGACTCCACGTACGCGGCCGGAGTGCTGCCGACCTGGTCGTGGAACAGCCGCGTGAGGTGGCGGGCGCTGACTCTGGCGCGCCGGGCCAGCGCGGGCAGCGAGTGGTCCGCGGCGGGATCGGTGACGACCGACCGCAGCAGCGCGCCGAGCGCTTCGTGGCGCGGGGCGGGCGTACGGGAGGCGACGGAGAACTGCGACTGCCCGCCCGGCCGTTGGAGGAAGACCACCAGGTCACGGGCGGCTTCCCGGGCGAGATCCGGGCCCTCGTCGGCCTCGACCAGGGCCAGGGCGAGGTCGATTCCGGCGCTCACGCCCGCCGACGTATAAACCCGGCCGTCGCGTACGAAGATCGCGTCGCCGTCCACGTCGACGCCGGGGTGCCGGCGTGCCAGCGTCGCCGCGTACCGCCAGTGCGTGGCGGCGCGCCGGCCCTCCAGGAGGCCCGCCTCGGCGAGCGCGAAGGCCCCGGTGCAGACGGACGCGGTGCGCCAGGACGCGGAGTGCAGGGTGCGGACGGCGTCGAGCAGTCCGGCCGGCGCCGGCTGGTGCGGCAGGCCGGGGGAGCCGGGCACGATCAGCGTGTGGATGCGGCCGTCGAAACCGGCGGCCGGGTCCGTGAGCAGCCGGGTGCCGGACGAGGTGGTGACAGGGCCGCCCTCCGGGGACAGCAGCGCCACCCGGTAGCGGGCACCGAGGGCCGCCGCCGTGCTGAACACCTCCAGCGGGGCCGTCACGTCAAGCAGCCGTACGCCCTCGTAGGCGAGGACGACGACAGTACGGGGCGTTTTCATCCCACCAGGCTAACGGCACACCATGTCCATATGTGTGGGGTCCGTGGCTGGATGGACATGGCGGACGAGAGGCCGTGGGCGGCAGGCTGAAGGCACACAGCACGTACCGACTTCGCTGCCGTCATCGAGAATCCGAGGTGTCGTGAAATGAAGAGCACGAACCGTCAAGTCAGGCCGCCCGTACCGCCGTTCACCGAGGCGGACGCACTGGCCAAGACGCAGGCCGCCGAAGACGCCTGGAACACCCGCGACCCCGAACGGGTCGCCCTCGCCTACACGGAGGACTCCGTGTGGCGCAACCGCGACACCTTCGTGACCGGCCGGGACGAGATCCGGCGCTTCCTCGCCGACAAGTGGCGAAGGGAGCTCGACTACGCGCTGCGCAAGGAGTTGTGGTCGTACGGGGAGGACAGGATCGCCGTCCGCTTCCAGTACGAGTGGCGGGACCGGGACGGCGGGCACTGGCGGTCGTACGGGAACGAGCTCTGGGAGTTCGACGCCGACGGGCTGATGCGGCGGCGCGAGGCAAGCATCAACGACGTGCGGATCCGTGCGCAGGAGCGCCGGATCCTGGGGCCCCGGCCGCCCGGTGACCGCGGGGTGGCGCTGCCGCTGCAGTGACCGGCCTGCGGGGCGCGGTTCAGGAGGCGGGGATCGTGGCGTGGACCTGGCGCAGGAAGGAGGCGTTGTCGGGGGTGTGCCGCAGTTTGGCCAGGACGGCTTCCAGGGTGGCCTGCCCTTCGCGCGACTGAAGGGCCCGGCGCAGGCCCCGCAGGACGGCCAACTCGGCTGCGGGCAGGAGGAGTTCCTCTCGGCGGGTGCCGGAAGGGGCGATGTCGACGGCGGGGAAGACACGCCGGTCCGCGAGCGTGCGGTCGAGCCGCAGCTCCATGTTGCCGGTGCCCTTCAGCTCCTCGAAGTAGTAGTCGTCGGCGCGTGAACCCGTGTCGACCAGGGCGGTCGCCAGGATCGTCAGGGAGCCCGCCTCCTCGGTGAGCCGGGCCGCACCGAACAGCCGCTTCGGCTCCTGCAGCGCGGACGCGTCGACGCCGCCGCTGAGCGTGCGGCCGCCGGACGAGGCGGCGTTGTTGTGCGCCCGGCACAGCCGGGTCAGGGAGTCGAGCAGGATTACGACGTCGCGGCCCTCCTCGACCAGGCGCTTGGCGCGCTCCACGGCCAGTTCGGCGAGCGCGATGTGCGCCTTCGCGGGCTGGTCGAACGTGGAGGCGTACACCTCGCCCCGCACGGTGCGGCGCATGTCGGTGACCTCCTCGGGCCGTTCGTCCAGGAGCACCACCATGAGGTGGGCCTCGGGGTGGTTGGCAGCGACCGACGCGGCGAGCTGCTGGAGCAGTACGGTCTTGCCGGTCTTCGGCGGCGCGACGATCAGGCCGCGCTGGCCCTTGCCGACGGGGGCGACCAGGTCGACGACGCGCGGACCGAGGCCGCCCGCCGCGCTCTCCAAGTGCAGCCGCTCGCGCGGGTGCAGCGGGGTGAGGTCGCGGAAGTGGGGCCGGTGGCGCATCGCGTGCGCCGGGTTGCCGTTCACGAGGTCGGCCTCGGCGAGCGTGCGCGGCTTGCCGCAGGCGCCGGTCACGAAGTCGCCCTTGCGCAGGCCGAGCCGGCGGATGAGGGAGGCGGGAACCTGCACGTCGTGCGGCGTGGGTTCGAGGTTCTTCCCGCGGAGGAAGCCGTGGCCTCCTCCGGCGAGATCGAGGATGCCCGCGGCCCGGACCGCCGGGGCGGCGGGTGCGGTGGTGGTGGTTGCGGACGAGATGTCAGGGGGGATTTCGAGTGTGGTGGTCATCAGGGACCGGATCCTTTCGAGGCCCGGGACGGCGCAGCAGCTCACAGGAGGGACCGCGGTCCGCAGAAGGGACCACAGTTCACAGGGGGCTGCGCAACATCCGGGTGGGAAGGCCGCAGGGGAGAGAACCCCCGCGAGGGAGCAGAGAAGCGATGCTCTGGAGTGAGAAACGGTGCTCTGGAAGGAGAAGCGGCAAGATCGCCGGGCACCGGCGCCACAGAAGGGGCGTACACAAGTGCTGAGGGGAATGTACCACAGATGTCGGGATCCCCGGTACCAGGCGACTCCGCGGCCTATGCTGGGCGCGATGTTCGCACCCCAGGGCCCCACCCTCAGAGAACTCGCCGTCCAGGCACTGTCCTCCGTCGAGCACGGCTACGACCTGCTCGCGCCCACCTTCGACCACACTCCCTTCCGCACCCCCGACGCGGTCCTCGCACCCGTGACGCGGGTCCTGCGCCGTCTCGGACCCTTCGACACCGGACTCGACCTGTGCTGCGGCACCGGCGCGGGGGCGGAGGTGCTTCAGGAGGTGTGCCGCGAGCAGGTGACCGGGGTGGACGTCAGCACCGGGATGCTCGACGTGGCCCGCCGGCGTCCGCCGGCTTCCGTGCCTGCCCACTGGGTACGCGGCGACGCGCTCGCGCTGCCCTTCGGCCCGGTCTTCGACCTGGTGGTGAGCTTCGGCGCCTTCGGGCATTTCCTGCCCTCCCAGCGCCCCGAGCTCTTCGCGCAGGTCCACGAAGTCCTGCGCCCCGGCGGCCGGTTCGCCTTCCCGCTGCCCGCCCCGGCCAGGCCCGGCTCGCTCGGCCACCTCGCGATGCTCGGCTTCGACACCGTGATGCGGGTGCGCAACGCGCTCTGGCGGCCCCCGTTCGTCATGTACTACCGCGGCTTCCGGCTCGGCGACGTCACGGCCGAACTGTCCGCCGCGGGCTTCGCCGTCGAGCTGTACGCACTGGACGAACTCGGCCGACGGCCGGACGGCAGCCCGCGCTGCCGGATGCTGGTCGCGACCCGCCACTGACACACGGACCCGGCCTGCCCCGTACGTCGGCGGCCTGCCCCGTACGTCGGCGGCCTGCGTCAGGGGTATTCGGCCAGACCCGATCGGTTTGTGCCATTCGTCGGCAATCCGCCCCCACCTCCACGGCGGCCGGGCTACACAAGGGGGTGGGGGCGGACAGGGCCGTCTTCTGGTGGCGACGACCGGTTTCCGTGTGTGCGGGGGAGAAATCTGGATGGTGCTGACCCTCAATGTGGCCGCGCTGCCCGTGGTCGGCGTCCTGCTCCGGTTGCGGTGCCAGTGAGTCCCCGTGCGCGCAGGCCGCGCAGGCCTCGGAAGCGTCGCGACGATCAGCTGACCGGTGTCCTCGTGACCGGGGTCCTGGCCGTCTGCCTGGTGGTGGCCGTCGTCAACTGGCTGCTGGCCCACTGGTGGGTCCTGGCGCTCATCGGCGTACTCGCGGCCCTGGCCGGGGCCGGCTGGTTCCACGAGCAGCGCCGACGGGCGGAGTGGGAAGCGGTACGTGCGCGGGGCCTGCGGCACGAACTGGCCGCACTGGACGCCCTGCACCACTCCCGGTTCGAGGAAGCAGTGCGGGACCTGATGTTCCGCGACGGCTGCCGCGACGCGGTTCGGGTGGGTGGCCGGGGGGACCTGGGCGCCGATGTGAAGGCCACCGACCCCTACGGGCGGCGCTGGGTGATCCAGTGCAAGCACCGGCGCAACGGCCTCGCGGGATCCGCGGTGGGCACACCGGACCTCCAGGTCCTCAACGGCACCGCCCGCCAGGTCCACGGTGCCGATGTCGCGGTGATCGTGACAAACGGCCGGGCGACAGCCCCGGCCGTGACCTTCGCCGAGCAGCAACGCCTGCACGTGGTCGACCGGCACACCCTCGGAGTGTGGGCATCCGGTTCACGCCCCTTGTGGGAACTGCTCGGCTCTGTCCCGCCACCCCGTAAACCGACCGCCCTTTCCTGACCGCCCTTTCCTGACCGCTCCTGACGTCCGCTGGCGTGTACATGATCGGCCGGATGTTGTCTGTTCACGGGCGCGTGAACGCCAGTAGCCTGTGCGACCTTCGAGCTCCAGGGGGTCTCGTGAACGGTCTCCGTGCGGTTGTTGTCTGCCTTGTGATCGCCTGCGCCGCAGCGGTGTCGCCCGCCGCAGCGGTGTCGCCGGCCGCGGCGGTGATGCGGAGCTGGTCGGCCCTGCCTGTGCCGTCGGCGGCCCCGCAGGTGAGCGTCTCCGATCTCGCCGCCCGCGGGCCAGGCGAGGCGTGGGCGACCGGGTCCGAGCAGGCCACCGACGGACAGCGGCCGATGCTGTACCGGTGGGACGGCAAGGCGTGGAGCCGGGACACCACCTTCCCCGGCGCCGGTGAGCCGGGCCGGCTCGGCAAGGTGCAGTTCGTCGGCGACGAGGTGTGGATCTTCCACTACCGCGAGGGGGCGGGGGAGATCCTGCGCCGGTCGGCGGGCGGGTGGAGCGCCGTCCCGCTGCCGCAGACCCTGTGGACCTACCAGGACTTCACCGCGGTACCCGGTGCCGCGTGGGTGGTCGGTGAGGACGACACCGGGCTGAAGGTGCTGCACTACGACGGTTCCGGCTGGACCGCACAGCCCACCCCGGACGGTGTGCTGTTCCTGATGGGAATCACCGCGGGTACCGCCACCGACGCCTGGGCCTGGGCGGACACCGACACCGGGCCCACCGTCCTGCGCTGGGACGGCACGGCGTGGCGCGACGCGAAGGTGACGCTGCCGCCGAACAGCAACGTGCACACGATCCTGCCCGAGCCGTCCGGCCGCGTCACCATCGGCGGCAGCCAGTACACCGACGGCGTGAACCGCACGTATCTGATGACCTTCGACGGGCAGGCCTGGCGCACCACTCACCCACCGCTGGGCAACACGTACACCGACGCCATGGTGCGCGGCCCGGACGGCGCGCTGTGGCTGCCGATGCGCAGCGACCGCGCGTTCCAGTCGAAGTACGCCCGGGTGGACGGAGTGCGCACCACCTTCTCCTACGGCCCCGGGCGCACGAACGCCATCGACGTCACACCGCGGGCACTGGCGAAGGCCGGGTCCGCACTGCTGTCCTTCGGAACCGTCGAGATCTACGGCTCGAAACCGAACCTGATGAGCGAACGGCTGGGAGGCTGACCCATGGCACGCAGACTTCTCGTCGCGGCCCTCGCGATCGCCATGACCTTCATCGCCGTCATGAGCTCGGCCGCGGCGGCAACCTGGTCGTCCTGGCAACACGTACCGGTACCGGCACAGGTACGCCCGCAGGCCGGGCTGAACGAGGCCGTGGCGCTGAGCCCCGACCGGGCGTGGGCGGTGGGTGCCGACGCCGTCGGCCGCGAAGCGCCGGGCTTCCCGCTGGTGCTGCGCTGGAACGGAACCGCGTGGCAGCGCCAGAAACTGCCCGGCATCGGCTGGCAGGGAGAACTGCTGTCCGTCGCCGCGACCTCACCCACCGCGGTCTGGGCTGTCGGCCGCGACTCGGCGGACGGCGCCCACCTGCTCCGCTTCAACGGCGCCGGCTGGCACGAGAGCCGGCCGCCGCGCGGCGTCGTACTGAGCAAAGTCGTCGCCGGGGGCGGTGAGACCTGGCTGATCGGTTGGCGGGACGGTGCGCAGGTACTGCTGCGCCGGGACGGGGGCGGCTGGCGGGACATGCCGGTGCCGCCGGGATCCGTGTACGGGCTGCACATCCTGGCGGCCGACAACGTCTGGGCCGCCGGCGCCACCGGCTCGGGTGCGGCCGTGTCGCACTGGAACGGGCAGGCGTGGCAGCAGACGATCGTGAACGGATTCCCGCGGTCGGCCGTGAGCAGCGTGCTGGCCCTCTCGCCGACGGAGGTGTGGGCGGGTGGCACGGCCGGATTCGTCGGCGGCCCGGTGGGCAAGCCCATTCCGCCGCTGCTCGTCCGCTGGGACGGGCAGGCGTGGAACCGGGTGACCGTGCCCACCGACTTCGGCTCGATCACCTCACTGGCGCCCGGCCCGTCCGGCACGCCGGTCTGGGTGTCGGTGGCCCGCTCGCTGAAGTGGGGCCCGCCGGGCAGCTATCCGCCGTTCGTCCCCGGGCCGGATTTCCTCGCCTGGAACGGCCAGTCGTTCACCGAGTACAGCGAACCGGCGGTGGCCGGGGAGGGCGACTCCTCGGCGCTGGGCCTGGCACCGGTGCCAGGCACGGCAACGGTGTGGTCGGTCGGCCGCGCCGCCGGCCCCGAGGGCACTTTCGCCCCACGCATCCTGCGATTCGACTGAGCGGACGAGGAGCCCGTCAGGTGCGGGCGGGGGCGAGCGGCGGGGCGTACGGCGGAGGCGTACGGCGGGGGCGTACGGCAGAATCCGGCGGTGACATCCACGGGGGTCCTGACCGCGCTGGAAGCGAGCCTGGCAGAGCTGTCCACGCCCATGCGGGTGTACGTGACGGCCGGGCGGTTCACCGAGCCGGAAAAACGCCGCCGAGCGGACCCGGTGCCTATACCGGATCCGCTCGATGGAGGTGGTGCCGTCATCGGCCCCTCTGCCGCATGCCTCAGATCGTGGACGCGTCGATCACGAAGCGGTAGCGCACGTCGCTGGCCAGGACCCGCTCGTACGCCTCGTTGATCTGACCGGCGTCGATCAGCTCGATCTCCGAACCCAGGCCGTGCTCGGCGCAGAAGTCCAGCATTTCCTGGGTCTCCTGGATGCCGCCGATGCCGGAGCCCGCGAGGGTCTTGCGGCCCGCGATGACGGAGAAGAGGTTGAGCGAGACCGGCTCCTCGGGCGCGCCGACGTTCACCATGGCGCCGTCCGTCCGCAGCAGGCTCAGGTACCTGTCCAGCGGAAGCGGCGCGGAGACGGTCGAGAGGATCAGGTCGAAGGAGGCGGTGAGCTCCTCGAAGGTCGCCTCGTCGCTGGTCGCGTAGTAGTGGTCGGCGCCCAGCTTCAGGCCGTCGTCCTTCTTGCGCAGGGTCTGCGAGAGCACCGTGACCTCGGCGCCCATCGCGTGCGCGATCTTGACGGCCATGTGGCCGAGACCGCCGAGACCGACGACGGCGACCTTCTTGCCGGGGCCCGCGTTCCAGTGGGCGAGCGGGGAGTACGTGGTGATGCCCGCGCACAGGAGCGGTGCGGCGACGTCCAGGGAGAGGCCGTCGGGGATGCGGACGGTGAAGGCCTCGTCCACGACGATGTGCGTGGAGTATCCGCCGTAGGTGGGCTCGCCGTTCTTGTCGAGGGCGTTGTACGTGCCGACGTTCCCCTTGAGGCAGTACTGCTCAAGGCCGGCCTCGCAGTTCACGCACTCGCGGCAGGAGTCGACCATGCAGCCGACCCCGACCCGGTCGCCGACGGCGAACTTGGTGACGGAGGGGCCGACCTCGGTGACGACACCGGCGATCTCGTGGCCCGGAACCATCGGGAAGATGCCCTCGCCCCAGCCGTCGCGCGCCTGGTGGATGTCCGAGTGACAGATGCCGGCGTACTTGATGTCGATCAGTACGTCGGACGCGCCCACCGGGCGGCGCGCGATGGTGGTCCGCTCCAGGGGGGCCTTGGCGGACGGTGCGGCGTATGCGGAAACGGTCGTGGTGCTGGTCTGTGCGGTCATGCCGTCAACGCTGCCAGCCGCCGTGACATCTGCCCAGGTCACCGTCTTGCCTACGTCCAGTGGTCCTACTACTGGCGGGGACAGTCTCCTGCGCGTACGACCCCGGATACTGGAAGGCATGGACGACCAGCCGACCCCGCCCTTCCCCGCCCCCGAGCCCCTCGACGGCCGCGCCGAGCTCAGCGAGTTCCTGCGCACCCGCAGGGCCCGGCTGCAGCCGGAGGACGTCGGCCTGCCGAACTTCGGGCGTCACCGCCGGGTGCCGGGGCTGCGCCGCGAGGAGCTCGCGCAGCTCGCGGGCGTGTCCGTCGCGTACTACACCCGTCTTGAGCAGGGCAACGGCCGCAATGTCTCGGGCGAGGTCCTCGACGCGATCGCCCGCGCGCTGCGCCTCACGGACGCCGAGCACTCCCACCTCACCCATCTGGCCAAGCCCAAGCAGCACAAGAAGAAGCGCCCCGCCCGCCCCCAGCACATGCGCCCCGCGCTGCACCACCTCATCGACGCGATGGACGGCGTTCCCGCCTACGTGGTGGGCCGCCGCTCGGACGTCCTCGGCTGGAACCGCATGGCCGCAGCCCTCTTCGGCGACTGGGCCGCTCTGCCGCCCGAGGAGCGGAACTGGGCGCGCATCTGCTTCCTGCACCCCGAGGCGCGCGAGCTGTTCGTGGACTGGGAGCAGAAGGCGTCGGACATGGTGAGCTTCCTGCGGATGGAGGCGGGCTGCTTCCCGAACGACCCGCTGCTCTCGGCCCTGGTCGGCGAACTCTCCGTGAAGAGCGAGGAGTTCCGGAGCCTGTGGGCCACGCACGACGTGCGGGAGAAGGGCCACGGCGTCAAGCGCATGCGCCACCCGCTGGTGGGTGAGCTGACCCTGTCGTACGAGACGCTGCGGCTGCCCGACGACCACGACCAGTCCCTGGTGACGTACCACGCGGAGCCGGGCTCGGCGTCGGCCCAGGGGCTGCGACTGCTCGCCAGCTGGGGAGCGGACGCGACGCGCGCCGGGGCGGCGGGCGCGGGGCATTAGCCCTCCCGGCGCCCGCCGCACCGGACGTGCGTCAGGCCCGCTTCAGGGGACGCAGGCTTACTTGGGTGCCGCGTCGAGCCTGCTTCAGGGCCGCACGGTCAGCCGGGCTGGCAGTCGGCGGGCCGGACGCTCTGCACCGCGTCCAGTCTGTCCCGCCATTCCCAGCCGGTGCTCCGGTCCCCCGTCCAGATCGTCCGGTACAGGCACTCACCGGGCCTGACCCAGTGGATGGCGTAGACGGTGACGTCGGCGTTCGACTCGAAGGAGGCGGCCTTCCTGTGCACCTGCTCAGGTACGTCGATGTAGCCGTACGGGCGGTAACACCAGCTGGCCCCGTGGTAGCCGGGCTCGGAGTAGAAGCAGACATCTCCCGGCGCGCGATCCGGGGCGGGCGGGGTGTGGGCGCCCCTGGCTTCCGCCGGGGCGGCCGACAGGAAAGCTGCGGCGATGACGAGGGCGAGAGCGGCGGCTCGGCGATGCATGTCGGAGGATCTCCCAGGAGTGGTGGCCGGCTGTGTGCACGCCATCACTCCCCAAGCGCCGTCGGAGCCAAGCGCACTGCCACCCGCAGCGGTGACTCTTCATATCGCAGCCGCCGCAGCAGACCGCCCACGTCACGACACCCTGCCGGGCGCCCCGGATCCCATCTGGACGCTGTTGGTCAATTCGGGGCCCGCGTGACCACGGCCTGTACGACCCCGTTGGGGTTGTGCAGGCCGTCGTCGTGTTCGGAGGGTTCGATGT